>RFJV01000414.1 GCA_003694775.1 Chloroflexota bacterium
CGACAGCGCATCGCCAGGTTGCGGATGATGGCCTCGTTAAGCTGGGGAAATTCGTGGCGCAGGCGGGTCAGGGCCTCGGCGGAGATGACCCAGACGGTAGAGTCTTCCAGGGCTACCAGATTGGCCGGATTCGGCCCGCCATCGACCACAGGAACCTCGTTGCAGGAGTCGCCGGGTTTGAGCACGGCCAGCACCTGCTCCCGGCCTCCGGCAGAGAGCCGGTACACCTTGCACAGCCCCTCGACCACGATGTGCAGGCCCGCGTCCGGCTCGTCTTCCAGAAAGATGATTTCGCCGGCCTGATAGTGCCGCGGTACAACGACCTCCGCCAACCGGCGCAGAACCGGCTCGTCTACGTTTCTGAAGTAGGGGACGTTCTTCAGCAGGAGACGGGTTTGGTCATTTACCAGAATGGTCATTGGGTGCTCCCTGGCTATCACAAAGCCAAAAAAGGTCTTCCATAATTATGGAACTGCCGGGCCATTGTGTCAAACCGGGTGGTAAGGATGGGGGCCGTCCGCGAATGGGGTCACGAATGCACGAATAGACGAATAGACGAATTGTAACTGCTCAGGTCAACAGAAAAATCCGGTAAAGCATCATCAATTCCAGCCATCTCACGTAAAACGTAAATCGTGCCTCGTAATTTTCTGTCCTTACGCTTTACGTGTTACGTGTCACGTTTTGCGCCTGATTGTCGAAAAAATGACCGATTCAAGAAATAGTGCCCCAAATCTGAGTAGTTACAATTCTTCCATTTCGTAATTTTGTGGAGGGTATTGTGACAAAAGTCGTAGTGGGGCGGGGGATATTCTGATACACTGGAGATAGTGTGGGGATAGGCCGCCTTAGCTGACTGGCGGTAATGGTTGAAAACACTGTATGGAGGATGAAATGGGCCTGAATTTTCTGCCGGAAATAGACCTGTCGCGCTGTCTGGGGTGCGGGATATGCGTGGCCGTGTGTCCGAATCACGTGCTGGCGGTGGCGGATGGTATGCCGAAGGTAGCCCATCCCGAAGCCTGCGACTATACCGGCGCCTGCCAGGAAATTTGCCCCTCCGGAGCTATCACTCTGGCCTTTGAGATTGTCCCCGGAGGCGATAAATAGGGAAAAACCTTGCACCGGGCAAGGTGATATATCAAAAAAGGAGAGGATGCACAATGAGGTACAAACGACTGGTTTTTGTAGTTCTCACCCTGCTGGTGGTAGCCGGCTGTTCGCTGGTGGCCCGACAGCCGGAGGCTGCCCCTTCCCAGGAAAAACCCAAAGCAGAAGCAGTCTCTGCGGGGGGCGGGTTGAGTGAAGAGGCCGCGGCCATTGCCCAGGCGCGCGGACTCAGCCCGGACGACATCACCGCGGCGCTCAAAACCTACCTGCCGACCGGCGTGCACGATGAGTATCTTATCTTTGCCTCCGGCGGCCACTCCGGGCAGGTGCTGGTCATCGGCGTGCCAAGCATGCGTCTGCTGAAGGTTATCGGTGTGTTTACGCCGGAGCCGTGGCAGGGCTGGGGGTATGGCGTGGGCAACTAGGTGCTGGATGAAGGCAATATCAACGGCAAGGAAGTTCGCTGGGGCGACACCCACCACCCGGCCCTGAGCGAAACCAAGGGCGATTACGACGGCCAGTTCCTCTTTATTAACGACAAGGCCAACGCCCGCGTGGCTGTTATTGACCTGCGCGACTTTGAGACCAAGCAAATTGTCAAGAATCCGGTGGCGCTGAACGACCACGGCGGCACGATGGTGACGCCCAACACGGAATACATCATCGAAGGCGGCCAGTATGCCGCGCCGCTGGGCTGGGAATACGCCTCGCTGGATGACTACAACACCGATTATCGCGGCATGGTCACCTTCTGGAAGTTCGACCGCGACAAGGGCCGCATCGACAAGTCCCAATCATTTGCCATTGAACTGCCGCCCTACTGGCAGGACCTGTGCGACGCCGGAAAGCTTGCCAGCGAGGGCTGGGCCTTCTGCAACTCCTTCAACGCCGAACGGGCCACCGGCGGTGTTGAGGAGGGCAATCCGCCCTTTGAAGCCGGCGCGTCCCAGGGCGATACCGACTACCTGCATATCTTCAACCTGAAGAAGGCCGAGGAAGTGTACAAGGCCGGCAAAACGGTGGAGGTGAACGGCTTCCCGGTTATCAGCCTGCAAACCGCCATCGACGAGGGTATTCTCTACTTCACCCCGGAACCAAAGAGTCCGCACGGCGTGGACGTGTCGCCGGACGGCAAGTTCCTGGTGGTCTCCGGCAAGCTCGACCCGCACGTAACGGTCTACAGCTTTGAAAAAATCCAGAAAGCCATCGAAGCCGGCAAGTGGGACACGGATGATTACGGCGTGCCGGTGCTGTTGCTGGATGACACCAAAGAGGCCCAGGTTGAAGTGGGTCTGGGGCCGCTCCACACCCAGTTCGACGACAAGGGCTACGCCTACACCAGCCTCTTCCTGGACAGCGCGGTGGCCCGCTGGACCCTGGGCGGCGATTTTGCCGACAAGCATCCCGAAGAACCGTGGCAGTTGGTCAGCAAGATTTCGGTCCACTACAACATCGGCCACCTGGTGACCGCCGAAGGGGATACCGTCAGTCCGGATGGCCGGTATCTGGTGGCTATGAATAAATGGGCCATCGACCGCTTTGCCAATGTGGGTCCGCTTCTGCCGCAGAACTTCCAGCTCATCGACATCGACAACACGGGCGACAATATGCAGTTGCTCTACGATATGCCCATCGGTATCGGTGAGCCGCACTACGCCCAGATGATTAAGTACGACAAGCTCAGCCCGTGGGAAGTCTACCCGGAAATTGGCTGGGACCCGCACACCCAGTCGGTAGACCCGAACGCACCCAAGCCCGGCGAGGAGCGGGTCGAACGAAACGGCAAAACCGTGGAAGTCTTTATGACCGCGGTTCGCTCCCACTTTACGCCGGAGCATGTCGAAATTGAACAGGGTGACCACGTTATCTGGCACATCACCAACATCGAACGGGCCTACGACGCCACCCACGGCTTCTCCGTACCCGGCTACAACATCAACCTGAGCATCGAACCGGGCGAAACCGTGACCTTTGAGTTCGATGCCGACCAGCCGGGCGTCTTCAGCTACTACTGCACCGAGTTCTGCTCGGCCCTGCACCTGGAAATGACCGGCTACCTGCTGGTCAAACCGACCGGTACAACTGCCATGCTGAACCAGTAGCCCGGCTGGAAAGCTGTACTGCGTGCTGTGGTTCTCTAACCCCCAATACCGTCCTCCCCCACAGCACGCAGTACACACCAGTCGTCAATCGTCAATCGTAAATCGTAAATCGTAAATCGTAAATCGTCAATCGTTACTCGTCAATCGAAAGAAAAGATGATGGCTTCCGACAAACTGCAGAAAATCATAGGCCCGCGGACCCCGCAAGAGGAACTGGCCCAGCGGCGCTGGCGCTATCTCTGGCCGACCATCTGCTTCCTGACTGCCGCACTTCTGCTGGTCATTTCCACTTTTTTGCCCTACTGGAGCATGATACTGCACGCCCCCCAGTACCCCAAGGGGCTGGTGGTGCACGCCTACCTCAACCGGCTGGAAGGGGACGTGCAGGAAATTAACGGCCTCAACCATTACATCGGGATGCGCCCGCTGGAAGAAGCGGCTCACTTTGAAAAGTCGGTGGCCGTGTTTGGCGTGGTGGCCCTGGCGCTGGTGGTCCTGGCCGCAGTGTACATCCATTCGCCCTGGTCGGCTCTGCTGACCTTCCCGGCGATTGTGTTCCCCGGTAT
Organism: Chloroflexota bacterium; assembly: GCA_003694775.1. Classification (GTDB taxonomy): domain Bacteria; phylum Chloroflexota; class Anaerolineae; order 4572-78; family J111; genus J111. Next base: position 3,779 of record RFJV01000414.1, read on the forward strand.
TTTCCTGCTGGACCTGTTCTACTGGCTGTACAACTTTGGGCACAACCTGGACCCGCATGCCGCCCTGTCTAACGCTGTCAAACCGTTTACCCCAACCGTTCTGGGCGAAGGGACCATCGGCCAGTTCCGCACCGAAGCCTTTGCCGATTTTGGCCTCCTGCTGGCGACTGCCGCGTCAATATTGATTCTGCTGGGGCTGTACCTCCAGCGGCGGGCTTACAAGCCGCTGATGGACCAGATGGTGAACCGCGAGCCGCAATGAGTGTGAAACGCCTGTCTGTGATACTGCTTTTTCTTCTGCTGGCCCTGAGCGGCCTGGGAGGTGGGGCGGCGCACGCCGCTGCGCCGGTGTTCGACCTGCAGGCCGCTATCGACGCGGCCCGGCCCGGCGCGGTGATTCGCGTGCCGCCGGGCATTTACCGGGGAAACTTTGTCATTGATAAACCGCTGACCCTGGAAGGCGTCGATTGGCCGGTGCTGGACGGGCAGAACCAGGGAAACGTGCTGGAGGTCAA
>RFJV01000058.1 GCA_003694775.1 Chloroflexota bacterium
CTTTATCCGTAGCCCCGGCATCCGTAGCCCCGGCATCCGTAGCCCCGGCATCCGTAGCCCCGGCATCCGTAGCCCCGGCATCCCAATGCCGGGCGAGTCAGTCACCGCCCCGGCGGGCATAGGGATGCCCCGCCTACGGGGTAAACGGCTATTTTCTCAGGAGACTACCCAAAAACAAAGGGCCACCGAAGTGACCCTTTGCCGCGCCGCAGCATTCTACCCGTTAACGGGAGGTGATGCTACGGCGCTCTGCTTGCTACTACAATAATCGTTCACTAGCATCACCTCCTTTTGGTTGGGATGGCGATAAGGAGGTTTTTATCCAGCCCGGACCTGCCGGACTGCAAAGTTGATGGAGGTATTATTCCATAAAGGGGAGGGGTTGTCAAATCCCCCTTTTACCCAATCCTTATCCGCCAATCGCCCAATCTCCGGTATTTGTGGTAAAATAGCAGGTATGGGTATCAAGATTCTGCCGCCGGACGTGGCGGCCAAAATTGCCGCCGGCGAAGTGGTGGAGCGGCCGGCTTCGGTGGTCAAGGAGCTGGTAGAGAACGCCATCGATGCCGGCGCGTCAACCATCCGGGTTGAAATTCAGGAGGGGGGCAAGCGGCTCATCCGGGTGATGGACAACGGCTCCGGCATCCCCGCCGAGGAAGTGCCGCTGGCGTTTGCCCGGCACGCCACCAGCAAGCTGGCCTCCATTGACGACCTGAACCGGGTGACCACCCTCGGTTTTCGGGGGGAGGCCCTGGCTTCGATTGCCGCGGTCTCCCAACTGACCCTGGTATCGCGCCCGGCCTCCCAGCTAACGGCCACCCGCATCCGCCTGGAGGGGGGACAGCAGAAGTCGCTCAGCGCGGCCGGCGCGCCCGCGGGCACCACGGTAACGGTGGAAAACCTTTTTTTCAACGTGCCGGCCCGGAAGAAATTCCTCAAGGCCACCGCCACCGAAACCGGACACATCCAGCGGGTGGTGACCTGCTACGCTCTGGCCTATCCCCACATCCGCTTCATCCTGGAGACCGACCGCCGGCTGGTATTCCAGTCCACGGGGAGCGGCAACCTGTTCGACGCGCTGGCCGCGGTGTTTGGCCCGGATATCGCCCGGCAACTGCTGGCTGTAGAGGGCGACCTGCCGGCCAGCGGGGAGACTGGCCCGGCCCGCGTGACCGGCTTTACCGGGGCCACGTCCCTGCACCGGGGGGCGCGGGACCAGATTATCCTGTTTGTCAACCGCCGCTGGATACAGGACCGTGCCCTCAACCAGGCCGTGGTGCAGGCGTACCACACCTTTTTGCCGGTCAACCGCTACCCGGTGGCCGTGCTCAATATCGAGATGGACCCGGCGGAAGTGGATGTCAACGTGCACCCCACCAAGGCCGAGGTCAAGTTCCGGGAGCCGCGGGCTGTGTTCAAGCTGGTGCAGAAAGCCGTTCGGGAGGCCGTGCTGGCCTCGGCCCCCACGCCCACCCTGACCACGCCGACCCTGTCGCCCGATGTGTTCCACACCGGGCACGCCGGCGACTTCCGGCCCCGGCAGACCGCCTTCCCCGCGCCGGCCGGTCCCGCGGCCAGCCGGTTTGCTTTTGAGGCCCAGCGTCCGGCAGACCAGCCGGATGACTCGCCCTCGCCTGGCTTGCCGGACGGCCAGGTTCCACCTCTGCGGGTGGTCGGGCAGGTCCAGCAGATGTACATTGTGGCCGAGGGACCAGACGGCCTGTACCTGATTGACCAGCACGCGGCCCACGAGCGTATTCTGTACGAAAAGCTGATGGCCCAGCAGGCGCAGGCCGGTGCGCCTCGCCAGCAGTTGCTGGAGCCGGTGCTGGTGGAGCTTTCGCCGGGGCAGGCCGCCCTCCTGGAAGCTGAGGCCGAAGCCCTGGCCGCGGTCGGGTTTGACCTGGAGCCGTTTGGCGGGCACGCCTACCGCATCCGGGCCGTCCCCCAACTGCTGGGGCAGACCGACCCGACCCAGGCGCTGGTCGACATTCTGGCCGAGATGGCCGATGGGGCCACCCCGCTGGCCCGCGAAACCCACCAAAAGGTGGCTCTGATTGTCTGCAAGCGGGCGGCCATCAAGGGCGGGCAGACCCTCTCTTACGAGGAGATGCGGGAGCTGGTGCGCCAGCTCGAAGCGACCAGCGCACCCCGCACCTGCCCCCACGGCCGGCCAACGATGCTTCATCTCAGCGCGGCCCAACTGGCGCGGGAATTTGGCCGCTGACCCCCACACCCTGGGAGATTGGAGACCGGAGAATGGCAAAACGAATCTTTAATATCAATCTGGACGAGGCCAGCCTGGAGGCGGCCCGCCGGCGGGCTGAGTCTGAGGGCAAGACGCTGGGGCAGGTCCTGGCCGGTATGGTGGAGAGCTACGCCAAAGGCTACAGCAGTATCCGCCTGACCACCTACACCGTCCAGCGGGGCGACTCCCTGTCGCGGATTGCCCGCAAGTTTTACGGCGACCCGCACAAGTACCCGCTTATCCAGGGGGCCAACAACCTGTCTGACCCCGGCCGCATCTGGGTAGGGCAGGTGCTGATAATTCCCTTACCCCCGGAAGCCGGAGCGCCGCCTGCGCCGCCGGAGCCGCCCAGGCCAGAACCCGCCCCGGAACCCCAACCGGAACCCGCGCCGTCACCGCCGCCATCACCATCACCGTCGCCAGAGGTGGACCCGTGCGCCCCCATTCCCGGCGAGCGATACGGCAGTTTGCCCATCGTTGGCCCGCCCACCGACCGGCCCGCGGCGGAGCACGGCGACCTGAATCTGGCCCTGCGCGGCTATACGCCGACCCGCGGCCAGGCCGGCCTGATTGACATGTCCGGCCCCACCGACCCCCGTGCGCCCCAGCTAACCGGTCTTTTTGCCGACCGCCGCATTCCCACCTTTACCGGCCTGTACCGGGTGCACGAGTGGGACTGGGCCACCAACTCCCGCGGCCAGCCCATCACTGCGTACGAGGTGACGCTGGCCGGCTTGCGGGTGACGCCCGGCGAGCCAATCCACGTCCCCAACGCCGGCTACGACATTGGCCGGGGCTACCAGGTGCTGGTCCTCTATGCGGACCCGGAACGGCTGACCCTCAAGTACACCGGCGAGGACAGCGTGGTCAGCGGGTACACCCTGCATCTGGAGAATGTCTGCCCTGCGCCCGACCTGCTGGCCCTGTATGAGCGGCTGAACGCGGCCGGTCGCCGGGAACTGCCGGC
>RFJV01000415.1 GCA_003694775.1 Chloroflexota bacterium
GGCCAACAGTCTGCTTCAGCAGACTTGTCATAACAGCCTGAATTTCAATTCAAGGCTGACCCGACAAAATATCCGTCAAAAATTTGAAACGCACCCTGGGGCCGGTTTGGTTTGACAAGAATCAGGCTCTTGTTTATAATATGGGGCGAAAATGCGGGTATAGTTCAGTGGTAGAACGCAACCTTCCCAAGGTTGATGTCAGGGGTTCGAGTCCCCTTACCCGCTCAGAAGAAAACGGTGTGCCTCCAACGGCACACCGTTTTTTGTTTTGGCAGTTAACTCCGCTTGCGGCGGGCCTCAATCACATTGGGAAGCTGGGCAATCCGGGCCAGCACCCGGCTGAGCTGGTCGATATTGCGAACTTCCAAAGTGACGTAGACCAGGGCCTTGTTTTCTTTTTTCCGGGTGGCAACCTGTACGGCGCTCAGATTGATTTTTTCGTTGGCGACCACAGAGGTAATATCGTGCAGTAAGCGGGGTCTGTCGAATGCCTCAATGACCACATCAACCGGGTAGGTCGTGGTATCGGACTGGAAATCCCAGTCCACGGCGATGAGCCGTTCCGGGGAACGCTCCTGCAAATGCAGAACATTGGGGCAGTCGCGGCGGTGGATGGTCACGCCCCGGCCGCGGGTGATGTAGCCCACAATGTCATCGTCGCCGGGAACGGGATGACAGCAGTGAGCCAGGTTGGTCAGCAGGTTGCCGACCCCCTGAATCTGGATGTCGGTTGGGGTAGTGGTGGCTTGAGAGGGACGAGGGACGGGGAGGAGGAGTTCTTCTGCCGGCAGGCCGGCTGTTTCGTCGACCAGTTCGGTGATGGCATTGATGATTTGGGAGGGGTTGATGTCCCCGCGCCCGATGGCGGCCAGAAAATCATCCACCTTGCTGAAGTTAAAATTCTGGGCCAGCTTTTCGTAATTGACCTCGGAGAGGCCCAGCCGGTGCAGTTCTTTTTCCAGGATAGTCCGGCCTTCGGAAACGTTCTTTTCGTAGTTCTGGTGGCGGAACCAGTGCCGGATTTTGGCGCGAGCGCGGGAGGTTTTGATGTAGCCCAGGTTGGGATTCAGCCAGTCGCGGCTGGGGCCGCCTCGCTTGGCGGTCAGAATTTCCACCTGTTCGCCGTTTTTGAGCTGGTAGTTGAGGGGAACAATTTTGCCGTTGACCTTGGCCCCCCGACAGCGATGCCCCACCTCGGTATGAATGTAGTAGGCAAAGTCAATCGGGGTTGCGCCGGCCGGCAGGTCAATGGCGTCTCCCTGGGGGGTCAGCACGTGGACACGGTCCTGGAAAAATTCTGCCTTGACCTGGTCCAGGAATTCCGTGGCATCGGCGACCTCCTCCTTCCATTCCATTAGCTGGCGGAGCCAGGCGATTTTGCGGTCGAAGTACTCGTCGGACTTGGTGCCTTCCTTGTAGCGCCAGTGGGCGGCGACTCCCAGCTCCGCGTCCTGGTGCATTTCAAAGGTGCGGATTTGTACTTCCAGTGTTTTTCCCTCCGGGCCGATGACCGCGGTATGGAGGGAGCGGTACATATTATCCTTGGGCATAGCGATGTAGTCATCGAATTCGCCGGGGATGGGCCGCCAAAGGGTATGCACTATTCCCAGGGTGGCGTAGCAATCAGCCACAGTGTTGACCAGCACCCGCACCCCGCGGACATCGTAAATCTGGTCAAAATCCACTCCCTTGCGCTTCATTTTGCGCCAGATGCTGTAGATATGCTTGGGCCGCCCGCTGACCTCTGCCTTGATACCGCGTTTGTCCAGCTCCGCCTTGAGCTGGTCGACTACACGGGCGATGTACTGTTCGCGGCTGATGCGCCGCTCATCCACCATACGGGCGATTTGTTTGTACGTTTCCGGGGCCAGATAGCGGAAGGATAGGTCTTCAAGCTCCCACTTGATTTGCCAGATGCCCAGCCGGTTTGCCAGCGGGGCAAAAATATCCAGGGTTTCGCGGGCAATACGCTTTCGCTTGTCTTCACGCAGGGAGCCGAGGGTGCGCATATTGTGGGTGCGGTCGGCCAGCTTGATGAGCACTACCCGCACGTCGTCCACCATTGCCAGGAGCATTTTACGCAGACTTTCGGCGCGGGCACGCTCTTTTTTGCTCTTTTCGCTTTGCCCGCGGTACTCCTGGATTTGCCCCATCTTGGTCACCCCGTCTACCAGCTTGGCAACCGTGGGGCCGAATTCCCGCTCCAGCTCTTCCAGGGTTACATCGGTGTCTTCCAGCACGTCGTGCAGAACCGCGGCGGCAATGGTTTCGTAGTCCAGGCGCAGGTCGGCCAGGATATTGGCAACGGCCAGGGAATGCTGGAAGAAAGGCTCGCCAGAGGCCCGGAACTGGCCCTCGTGCGCTTTTTGAGCCACCTCGCAGGCCCGGCGGATGAAATCGACCTCGGATTTTGGCCGCCCGGAAGCCAGAAGGCTTTCCAGCCAGGTTTCATACTTGAGGATATCTTTGCTGGTGAAGTCGCTGTGTCGGTCTTTTACGGATACCATATGCAATGATTCGATGAGTCAATGAGCCAATGAGCCAATTTTCAATGAGCCAATGAGCCAATTACCAATGAGCCAATGGGGCAATTAAGAATTCAAAATTCTTTTGATTGAGAATTGGCACATTGATAGTATACTCCACAAGATTGGTTTAAGCAATGGGTATTTTGGCTTCTTTGGCAGACCGGGAGCAGGGCTGTGCCCACGTGACAAATGTCACTATTTTGTAATGACAAATGACACTACAAAAAAGCGCGGAGATGTGGTATCTTATGGGTGCAGCATCGGACAGAGGCAAGAGGATAATCTCCTTTTGACTCTCCTCCTCGAGCCGGCAGGTATCCCCCCCTACCTGCCGGTTTTCTTTTTAAACGCCTCAGCCACCCCTCCTGCGGGGAACTCCTCTCTTCTTTTGCACCTTCAGGGATGGATGATATAATTTGAGTGGCCTTACAGCCCCCCACTTCTGCAACTTTTTGCCTGGAGACACGGACGATGAAGAAGAAAACTGTGGACGAAATCCTCAGACGCTACAAACGCGGCGACACGCTGTTTTCGCAGGTCATTGTAGAAGCCGGGGATTTCTCCGGGGCGCGGCTGTCTGACATCAATTTTGAGGGAGCGGAACTCTCCGGCTGTATCTTTGAAAAGACCGACCTTCAGCGGGCCAAACTCAGCGCGGCCAACCTGCAGAAGGCCAACCTGAAAAGGGCCAATCTGTCCAAAGCAGACCTGAAGGGGGTCGATTTACGCGGGGCCGACCTGCGTTCGGCCAATCTGAGCGGGGCCGATGTCCGCTGGGCCAATCTGGAGGGGGCCAACCTGACCGGCGCCAATCTCTCCGGGGCCAACTTCGACGGGGCCAACCTGAGCCGGGCCTCGCTGAAAAATGCCAATCCCGGCAAACTCTGGTGGAAAGCCCGTCTGACCGAGGCCCGGCTCGATGGGGCTGTTCTGCCGGATGGAACCGTATTCGGGCAAAAGATGCCCAACCAGTAAAGGATTCTCGATGAAACTGCCCTATCTAACGGCGGACCTGCCCGGCATTGGAGGTCAGCTTAAATCCACCCCGGAAGACTTTATTGTGGAAGAAGTTCCGCTGTACGCGCCCGGCGGCGAAGGACAGCACGTGTACGTCTGGATAGAAAAGCGGGGGTTATCCACCTTTTCGGCGGTAAAAATCATCGCCAGGGCGCTGGGCGTGTCGCCGGCGGCGATAGGATATGCCGGACTCAAAGACGCCCACGCGGTTACCCGGCAGATGCTTTCTATCGATGGGGTGTCTGAGGCGGATGTTGAACGGCTGGCGCTGGAGAATATCAATATTCTGCAGGTCAGCCGGCACCGGAACAAGATAAAAATCGGGCATCTGGCCGGCAACCGGTTCGTCATCCGGGTGCGAAACGTTGGTCCAGAGGCTCAAGCGGTGGCAGAACAGATTCTGTCTATTCTGACCCGCCGGGGGGCGCCCAATTATTTTGGCGAACAGCGGTTTGGAATGCGGAACAACTCCCACCGCCTGGGAGAGGCGCTGGTTCGCCGGGATGGGCAAGCCTTTGTGCAGGAATACCTGGGCCGGCCCCAACCCGGCGACAGCGAACAGCTCTACGAAGCGCGCCGGCTGGTCGATGAGGGGCGGCTGGCAGAAGCCCTGCAAATCTGGCCTCCCCCCCTGAGAGACGAGTACCGGGTCCTGCGGGCCGTGGTGTCCAAAGGAGCGGAGGCGGCAGTGATTCTCAAGGCCCTTCCCCCGCAGTTGAAAAACCTGTTCATCTCAGCCTACCAGTCCCACCTGTTCAACCAACTGCTGGCCCAGCGAATTGCCACCCTGGACCGGCTTGAGGACGGCGACGTGGCGTACATTCACGGCAAGGGCGCGTCGTTTTTGGTAGAATCTGCCCAAACCGAACAGCCCCGCGCCGACCGGTTTGAAATCAGCCCCTCCGGGCCGCTGTTTGGCCCCAAAACCCTGCTGGCCGAAAAGGCGCCTGGCCGGAGAGAGCGGGAGGTGCTGGCCCGGCAGGGGCTAACCCTGGACGATTTCAAACTGCCCGGTTCAAAGGTGCGGGGAGGCCGCAGACCCTACCGGTTGAAAATAAAACAACCCCAGGTCTGGTGGGACGAGGGGTTGGTGGTCAGCTTTGAGCTGGA
>RFJV01000416.1 GCA_003694775.1 Chloroflexota bacterium
AAGATATGCAGGGTCAAAGCCATTGTCCGCTTCGACCGCGACGAACCGCCGGTGGTCGATATCCACCGGTGCTACGGCTGTATGGTCTGTATCGTGGAATGTCCCTTCAAGGCTGTTATTCCAAACGGTTAAACACACCACCCGATGACTCTACCTGAACTCTCTCCAGACACCTGGTTGCTTCTCAGCCGCACTGCCGTTATCCTGCTGACCGCCCTGCTGGGCTGGATAACCTACCGCAGTCACCTGCTCCTGCAGGTGTTCACCCCGCCGTACAACCTGCTGACCGCCTGGCCCGAACAAGCTGTTCGGCTGGTGTTTATTGCCCTGTTCCTGCTCCCCGTTTACCTGAGCGGTCTGCCGGCAGAAGTGTTCGGCCTTGTATCCCCCCGCCCCGCGGCGACCATTCTGTCCGGCGTCGTGCTGGGCGGCATCATCGCGGTGGGGGTCAACCTGCTGTCCTTTTGGAGCATCCGGCGTTTTGGTCCCCAAATCTACTCTCCCCGCCTGCTGAAAAACATCCTCCCCCGGCGTCCTCTGGACTGGCCCCTGGTTTTTTTGGGGCTGCTTCCAGCCGCGCTGATGGAAGAACTGCTGTACCGCTCCCTCTGGCTGGGCCTTTTCTCCGACCTCGTCCCACCGGTTCTGCTGGTTCTGTTCACCTCGCTGTTTTTTGGCCTGATGCACCTGCCGCAGGGCCGGCTGGGGGTCGCCGTTACCGCGGGGATGAATGTGCTCCTGTGCCTGCTGTTTTACGGCTCTAACCAGCTTCTCCTGCCGCTGGTCGTCCACTACACGGTCAACGTGGTGCAGGTCATCACCGGGTATGTCTGGAAAGACTGGCTGTTCGCCGTCAATTGACCGGATGCATTGACAAAACCGGCCCAAAATGATATGCTGTACTTATGACAACCCGCCAGCGGGTGCGGCCAATAGTCTGCCGGACCCAACAAGGAGGCAGGTATGGCAGTCGTCTACCCGGACATCATCGGAGAATACATAGACCGTCCGGTCCGCTACGCGGTGGATGGCATCCAGTACGTCGGTTACTTTGAGCCGGACACCATCGCCCCGGAACAGGTATCGCACCTCATCCTGTTCCTGCAGAATATGACAAACGCGCCGGGAACGGTCCACATCCGGCTGGTTCTGCCGCACAGCGGGGGCTTCTTCAAAAAAGGGCCGCCCCTTCTGCGGGTTCAGCAGAGGCTGGTGCAGGTCAAGCTGGCTCCGGCAGAAGCCGGCGTGCTGACCATTCCGGTCACCACCACGCCCCAGGTAACCGCGGGCGAACACCCGGTAACCGTGGAGATGAAGGTGATTCGGGCCAAAGGCCGGGCAGAGCGAGTCCGTCCGCCGCAGGCCCAGAGCCAGTTAAAATCTGGCTTTCTGGACAGTCTGGTCGGCCTGAATCTGGTTGCGACGCTGGGGGCTACCTATACCGAAAAGTCGGCCAAAAAGGCCGATTTTCCGCTCAAGATTGCCGGGGACCCCAATCCGCCGGAACGCGCCCCCAAAATGGAGCCAAACTACCAGACCATCTGGAAGGAAGAAGATTACCAATCGCTGGTCAAGGCCGTACGGGAAATTCAGGAAAGGGAGGTAAAGTTCCAGGAGGAACTGACACTGGAGGGACTGTACGCCACGCTGTACGCAGAAAGCACCACCCGCTTTGCCGATGCCGGTCTGCCGCTCCGCATCGGCGAGGCGATTGTGATGGGCAAAATTCTGACCTACTGTGCCCAATACTTTCTGAGCAATCCCCAGCGCCGTCGGGGCCTGCTGGTGCCCATCTGGGAGCTGGCGCTGGCAGAGGAAATGGATACCACCGACGTTCTGCAGGTTATCCGGACGGCGGGGTATTACCATCTGGTAAAGCTGGCGGTGGCTCTCAGTTTTGGCCTGGTTGCCAAAGCCATCAAACAACAGCCCTGGTCGCTGGTTGAACGGCAAACCCTGGCCGGCTACATTGCCGAATGCCTGGAAACCGGGCAGAATCTGGAGGTTGACTTCCTCTACCTGCCCCTGCTGACCGCCGGAGCATTCATCTCCAACAAGCTCAAATTAAAAGGCGAAACCCCGGCCCATACGCTGGCACTTCTGCAGAAAGCGTACGAAGCCAGGGTTGACCTTTTTGCCGATGCGGAAATGGAAACCGCAGACCGGATATTCAGGCAAATCCTGAACGCCGCGCTCAAACAAGCCGGCGCGACCTCCTGACTTATGCGCCGGTCATCCGGGCAAACTTCTCCTCCAGTTCAATCCGGCGCGCCTCCGCGGCCTTACGGGCCTCTTCCAGAACAGCATCGAGCCTGGCCTGCACCTCGGCCCGCAAGTCGCCGCCGCTCTGGGGGGTAAACAGCAGGACAAATGCCGCGCCCAGCACCATTCCTCCCAGAAAACCGGCAATAAAATTGACAGCTCGCATATATGCCTCCTGAATATAAGGATGAAGGCGGAAGGAGAAAGGTTGAAGGTTGGGCTAAATCCCCAATCTCCAATCTCCCAATCTCCACCGCCCTGTTTTCAAATTATACCACACCTGATACCTTGCGTGAAATATGATGCAATCTAACCAACCTACAGCCCCCATCAATCCCTGCTTCCAGGATGTCCTTGTCCTCATCAAAGGCGCCGGCGACCTTGCCAGCGGGGTAGCCTACCGGCTCAAGCGGGCCGGCTTTCCCCTGATAATGACCGAACTGCCTGCCCCGCTGATGGTGCGGCGGGCCGTCTGTTTTGGAGAGGCGGTTTACCAGGGACAAACCACCGTTGAAGGCATTACCGCCCGCCGGGTTGACTCCCCGGAGGCGGCCCGGCAGTTGGCCTGGAGCACCGAAATTCCCGTCCTGGTGGCCCCAGAGGCAGATATCGCCGCCCGGCTGTCGCCGCAGGTGCTGGTCGACGCCATCATGGCCAAACGGAACACCGGCACATCTATCCACGACGCGGCCCTGGTCATTGCCCTGGGGCCGGGCTTCACCGCCGGCGTGGACTGCCACGCAGTCATCGAGACCAACCGCGGCCATTTTCTGGGCCGGGTTATCTACCGCGGCCAGGCCGAGCCGGACACCGGCAAACCCGGTCCGGTGCGCGGCCACGTGGCCGACCGGGTTCTGCGCGCCCCTGCCGCCGGTCACGTAGACCCCCGCGCCCGCATCGGCGACCCTATCCGCCGGGGTCAGCTCATCGCTGTGGTCGGCGGGGCGGAACTGCGCGCCCCCTTCGACGGGGTTCTGCGCGGCCTGATTCACCCCGCGGTACAGGTCGCTCCCGGCGAAAAAATCGGCGACCTGGACCCCCGCGGCGTTCCGGAGCACTGCTGGACCATCAGCGAAAAGTCGCTGGCGGTTGGCGGCGGAGTGCTGGAGGCCATCCTGGCCGGGGAGGTGGTCCGCAAATGAAGCTGTCCCGCAGTTTGCGCATCCAGCCCGGCGAGGTAGTCGCTCTGACCGGCGGCGGCGGTAAAACCAGCCTGATGTTCCGTCTGGCCGGGGAGCTGGCCCAGCCGGGTCGCTTCCATGTGCTGACCACCACCAGCACCCGCATTTTTGCCGCCCAAATCAGCCTGGCCCCGGCCTCCGTTTCCTTTGACCCCCAGCAGGAAACCCTGCCGGACATTCTGCCCGCGCTGGACCGTGCCCTGGCGGAGCACGGGCAGGTTCTGCTCATCGGCCAGGCCGACCC
>RFJV01000417.1 GCA_003694775.1 Chloroflexota bacterium
GCAGGCCGCGGTGGATGGACAGCCGGCCCCGCTCCTGCGGGTCGATTACATTCTGCGCGGCGTGCCCGTCCCGGCTGGCCGGCACACCGTTGAACTGACATTCCGCCCGCTGAGCTTCACCATCGGCGCGGTGGTCTCCGCTCTGGCGGTGGTAGGGATGGGGGGGACGTTCATCCTGAGTAGGAAAAAGTTTTACCTGTCTCGATATTTGGTATATAATTTGTATCTACTCAGTCGTGTCTGGAACATTCATTCAATAACGCATATTTCACCGCAGAGACGCGGAGGCCGCAGAGAAAAAGAAATTTTGTTGTCACTCTGCGCTCTCTGTGCCTCTGCGGTGCATAAATCACCCGACTTTCTTTCTGGCAACGTTGGCCTGAGCAGATACATGCAGTCAACAGCTAACCACCGAAATTTTCCTCCAACCTGAAAGTGAAAGTGATACCGTATGTCCAATCTGCGGCGAAACAACGGTGATGACTACCCAGAAGCGGCCTGGAAACATTTGTTAGATGCGCAAGCCCTGCTGAATGCGGCTCGTTATGATGGTGCCGGCTACCATGCCGGATACGTTATCGAATGTGTTTACAAAACCCTTTTGCAGATAGAGGGGGTATTTTCACGTAGCCATAATCTAACCCATCTCAGCAATGAACTGAGTGGGCTGGCTGGCGGGGGAGGCAGTCCGCGTACGGCCCGTTATATTCCCAACCCGCCGGTCCAACTCACCTACAGCACTCCCCCGCAAGGCTGGAAAGAAACAATGCGCTACCGCGCTCCGGGTGATGTAACCCCGCCGATTGCCCGGCAGTGGGTTAGGGAAGCCCAACGCGTATATCAGGCCTCAATACAAAAAATGCGGCTGGATGGAGTTATCCGATGAATAATCTGCCCGTTTATCATTTTGACCAAGCCTGGCAAAATAGTTTAGCCATCTTACAAAAGCTAACTTCAAACAGCGGTATTACCCGCAGTTTGCTTTCCCCCGACATATTTGCCCGTATCCGCGTGGCCGTATGGAGTCAACTTGAACTGAGCAATGTTAAAATAAACAACCTCGAAATGCAGTTTACAGCCGCCTGCGGCCCTTTTTGGGGTGGTCTGTGGGTAATTGGTCCGGGAACTGCTCCAGCCGATAGCGAAATAGCAGAGCAGTTGTGGCAAGAAGGAGTCCCGCTAAACCCGGACGATACCATCCGCATCAACGAACGGTACCGAAATTTGACAGTCTGGCTGAAACACCCGCTTCGTCCGCCCTGGGAGGCAGATATGGAAGCATTTCCTCCAATTGTTTCCTTTTATGCCTTCAAAGGAGGAACCGGGCGAAGCACTGCCCTGGCTATCTTTGCCGCACATCGTGCCCAGGCCGGGAAAGGCCAGCGAGTAGTCATTATTGACCTGGACCTGGCCGCACCGGGGATTAGTTTTCTGCTGGCAAACGAAAAAACCGATATTGATGTTATTCAATATGGAGTGGTGGATTACTGGTTAGAACAACCGCTCATTGCCCACGCGCTTGATTTGCGGGAGTATTATTTTCCGGTTATCCAACCGGACATTACCGGTGCCGGAGAAATTCTTGTTTTCCCCTCCGGTCGATTTGACGACCAATATTTGTCTAAACTGGCCCGGCTGGACTTTGTTCCCCCCGTAGACGGAGAAGACCGCCATCCCCTGAAAGTACTGCTCGAGCAGATTCGCCAACAGCTTCAGCCCGATTGGATTCTGCTGGATGCACGGGCCGGCATTTCGGAAGTGGCTGGATTTGCCTTAGGCGGTCTGGCCCATCTCAACGTTATCTTTGGCAACGCCACCAAATCCAGTTGGCGCGGTTTACGTCAGGTCATCAGACGCCTGGGCGCGGCGCGGGTCCGGCAAAATCTACCGCAGGAAGATTGTCTGCTGGTATACGGGATGGCCCCGGCTAACCCGGCAGTGATGGAAATCGCCCAAGAAGAATTTATGCGCCAGGCTGAAGCCGTGTTTGAACAGGAATACTATCTCTCGGACCCGGAAAATCCGGATGAGGATAAGTTCTGGTATCTGCGTGATATGGAAAATCTGGATGCACCACATATTCCCGTCATCCTTTCCTACAGCGAACAGATAGCCTTTTTTACCCGCCTGGAACAGTTGATACGATACGGTCTGGAATCTACCGAATATCAACGGCTGGATGAACGGATTACAGCCCGTTTTCCGGAGAAATCCCGATGAAAGATTTACCGCCTGACCTGCGGCGAACTCTTCTCGTCCAGCTACGAGAGATGGGGTATGCTTCCAGCGCGGAACAGGAAAACCGTGACCTGTTCAGCCGTCACTTTTACCCCGTTGCCGAACACCTACGCGTTTTCGACCCTAACGTTAATTTGATTATTGGGTATCACGGCACAGGTAAAAGTATGCTGTTCAAAGCCGCGGTGGAACGCTACCTGTCTGCCAACACGGCCCGCCGGCTGATGGAACGGGATTTATGGCTGCAAACTTTACGCCCAGATACATCACGCTGGTTAGCCGGGTATCCCTGGTCAGGAGGAACAGACTTCCCCGACCCCGGTATCCTCCGGCAGTTTATCCTGCCCATCCATTCCCAATTGGAAGATATTCCGCTCCAGCAAACCATTGCCGACTTATGGCTGGCTTATTTAGTCCGGTTGCTGGATAAAAATGTATCGCTCAATACGACCGGTCTGGATGCTCTGCTCTCTCCTTCTGGAGTTGAGGTGGAGAAAATTTGTCAGACAGTCCCTCAACTGCGGGTGCAAATCATCAAAGCCCTGGATGAACTGGACCTGCATTTACAAAACGAACAAAAATGGATATTTATCAACTACGATGAACTCGATACCCTGGGCGGGATAGATTGGGAATTGATGGCCTTGTTGGTACGCGGTTTGCTTACTTTCTGGACCGAACATTTTCGCCGCTGGCATCGCTTGCAGGTTAAGATATTTCTGCGTAAAGATTTGTATGATAATGTACGCATCTTTACAGCCGATTTTAGCAAGCTGGCCGCGACCCGGATAGAATTAACCTGGGCCGAACGTAATCTATATGCTATGCTCATTAAAAGAATGGCCAATCTCAGTCATGAGTGGTTAGAATACTGCCGGACTGCCGGTATTGATTTTGAAAAAGATGACCACCTGGGATGGATTCCACAAATTCCTCGTCTGGAAGCGGCCCAACCCCTCATCCAGCAAATTGCCGGACAATTTATGGGCAGTTCTATCAAAAAAGGCCGCACCTTTACCTGGATTT
Source organism: Chloroflexota bacterium (assembly GCA_003694775.1). Taxonomy (GTDB): domain Bacteria; phylum Chloroflexota; class Anaerolineae; order 4572-78; family J111; genus J111. The sequence goes on from RFJV01000417.1 coordinate 3,265, forward strand.
TAGGCCATCTGCGCGATGGGCACGGATACATTACCCCTAGAGCCTTGGTGGGCTTGTGGGGCTATGCGGCCGCTCAAGAACTAGATTCCCAACGGGCCAGCGGAATGCAGTTGCTTCATCCCACCTCTTTGCGCCGTGCCCTGGATGACCTTTCTGATGAATATGTCCGTATGATTAAAGACCGGGAAATGCCCTGGCTAGAAGGTTTAACCCGCCTGTTGGCCGGAAAAGAAGTACCGATGACTCGTCAGGAATGGCTGGCAATTTTGAGAGACAATTGGCAAAGCTGGGTGAACAACCCATCAGAAAAACAGCGTCCCCCCCGTCCTTCACCGGAACAATTTCTCGATTTTCTACTAGAATTAGGTGTTTGCCGGCGCAGACCCGATGACCGTATTGATGTGCCAGACCTGTTTCTCCACGGCCTCGGTATTAAACGACGGGGTGGGGTTAAACGATAGTTACTGCTCACCATTCTGCAGGACAATCCGTTACCTGCAGGAGGGTTGGCCGAGCAGGTACGTTCAAGGAGCATTAAATGACCACTCAAACCATCGAAGCAATTTACGAGAACGGCATACTGCGTCCATTAAAACCATTGAATTGGCTTACTGAACAAAGCCGGGTCAGATTGACTATTGAAATTGAGGACACGCTGCCGCACCCCCTATCACAATTTGCAGGTATTCTGAGTGATGAAGAGGCCTCAGAACTACAGCAAATCATCAAAGATGAATTTGAGCAGGTAGACCTCAATGCCTGGTAATGTTGCACTTGACACACGGTCTGACCGTTGAGCAGTGGTAGCCTCCCCCAAAAAACTACCGCCTCCCCATCCGCCCGCTTTTACCGCGGGGCCGTTTTCATCCTGCTGTTGGCC
>RFJV01000418.1 GCA_003694775.1 Chloroflexota bacterium
ACAACCCGGACTATGAGGTCGTGGCTTTCACCGCCACCCAGATTCCCAACATCGAAGGCCGGGTGTATCCGCCGGAACTGGCGGGCAAGGATTATCCCAACGGTATCCCCATCTACCCGGAAGAAGAACTGGACCGGCTCATCAAAGACCTGTCCGCCGACCAGGTGGTCTTTGCCTATTCCGACATTTCCCACGAGTACGTAATGCACAAGGCCTCGCAGGTCATTGCCGCCGGCGCGGACTTCCGCCTGATGGGAGCCGGCACCACGATGCTCAAATCGTCCAAACCGGTGGTGGCCGTGTGCGCGGTCCGCACCGGTTGCGGCAAAAGCCAGACCACCCGCCGCGTCTGCGACCTTCTGCGCGAAATGGGGCACAAAGTGGTGGCCGTACGCCACCCCATGCCCTACGGCGACCTGACCAAACAGGTCTGCCAGCGGTTTGCCACCTACGAAGATATGGACCGCTACGAATGCACCATCGAAGAGCGGGAAGAGTACGAGCCGCACATCAACCGGGGGGTGGTGGTCTACGCTGGCGTGGATTACGAGCAGATTCTGCGTGAGGCGGAAAAAGAGGCCGATGTCATCGTCTGGGACGGGGGCAACAACGACCTGCCCTTCTTCAAACCGGACCTGTACATCGTGGTCGCCGACCCGCACCGGCCCGGCCATGAACTGCGCTACCACCCCGGCGAGGCCAACCTGCGGGCCGCGGATGTGGTGGTCATCAACAAGGTAGACACTGCCTCGGTGGAGGGGGTCAACACCGTACGCGAGCATATCAGCCAGGTGAACCCCGCCGCGGTCGTCATCGAAGCGGCTTCACCGGTGTTTGTAGAAGCGCCGGAAGCCATTCGCGGCAAGCGGGTACTGGTGGTTGAAGACGGCCCCACCCTGACCCACGGCGAAATGGCCTACGGCGCGGGCGTGGTTGCGGCCCGGCGCTTTGGCGCGGCAGAAATTGTTGACCCGCGGCCTTACGCCGTCGGCTCTATTGCCGATACCTACGCCAAGTACCCCACCACCGGCAATGTCCTGCCGGCGATGGGCTACGGCAAAAAGCAGATGGAAGAGCTAGAAGCAACCATCGCCCGCACCCCGGCAGATTTGGTCATCATCGCCACCCCCATCGACCTGCGCCGGGTGGTCAAAATCGACAAGCCCAGCCAGCGCGTCCGCTACGAGCTTCAGGAAATTGGCCAGCCCAGCCTGGTTGAGGTGCTCAAGGAGAAGCTGGAGGTCGGTCAATGAGGACTGCAGATTACATCGCCCTGGAAGACCGCTACGGAGCCAAAAACTACCTGCCGCTGGATGTCGTTTTGACCCGCGGGGACGGGGTTTGGGTGTACGATGTGGAAGGCAACAAGTACCTGGACTGCCTGAGCTCGTATTCGGCGGTGAACCAGGGACACTGCCATCCCCGCATCCTCCAGGCCCTGGTCGACCAGGCCCAAAAGCTGACCCTCACCTCCCGCGCCTTCCGCAACGACCGGCTGGGCGAGTTCTACAAGGTGCTGTGCGAGACCACCGGCTACGAGATGACCCTGCCGATGAACACCGGCGCGGAAGCCGTAGAGACGGCTATCAAGGCGGCCCGCAAATGGGGCTACCGGGTGAAGCAGGTCGAACAGGACAAGGCCGAAATCATCGTCTGCGAGGGGAATTTCCACGGACGGACTACCACCATCGTGGGGTTTTCGTCGGAACCGCAGTACAGAGAGGATTTTGGACCCTTTACGCCCGGCTTTGTCCTCATCCCCTACGGCGACGCGGCGGCCCTGGAAGCGGCCATTACCCCCAATACGGTGGCTTTTCTGGTGGAGCCAATCCAGGGTGAAGGTGGGGTGATTGTGCCGCCGGATGGCTACCTGCGGGCCGTGCGCGACATCTGCAACCGGCACAACATCCTCTTCATGGCCGACGAAATCCAGACCGGCCTGGGCCGCACCGGCAAGCTCTTTGCCTGCGACCACGAAAACGTCCGCCCGGATGTGATGATTGTGGGCAAGGCCCTTTCCGGCGGCTTTTACCCGGTCTCCGCGGTGCTGTCGTCGCGGGAAATTCTGGGCCTGTTCCGCCCCGGCGACCACGGCAGTACTTTTGGCGGCAATCCGCTGGGCGCGGCTGTGGCCGCAACCGCGCTGTCGGTGCTGGTAGACGAGGGGATGATTGAAAACGCGGCCCGCCTGGGCCAATATTTCCAGGAGCGGCTGGCGAAAATCCCCAGCCCGTATGTGAAGGAAGTGCGGGGCAAGGGTCTGCTTATCGGCGTGGAGCTGAAGCCGGAAGCCGGCGGCGCACGGCGCTTCTGCGAGGCCCTGCAAACGCGGGGCATCCTGGCTAAAGAAACCCACACCCACATCATCCGCTTTGCCCCGCCGCTGGTCATCACCCGCCAGGAGATTGATTGGGCACTGGAGCACATCACTGCGGTGCTGACGGCGTAACAGTCCTGTAGGGGCGGGTCCTGGACCCGCCCCTCTCTTTTACCTGTCCGGCGGCGGCACTTTGGGCATGGTCAGCAGGCCGTAGTACGCCGGCGCGGTGCGCAGGTCGGGATAGCCGGGGTAGACCACGCTCCAGTAGGTCTGCTCATCGTCCAGCGTCCACTGCGGGTCGGCGATGTAAATGACGTTCATCACCCCAATCCAGGGCTGCCAGTGCTTCTGGGCGTAGGCAAAGGCCCTCTGCAGGTACTTGTCCTGCTGTTCCGGGGTGACCGCGTGCCAGTAGTAGGGAGAATCGGGCCGGGGGTCAACTGTCCAGCCGAACTCCAGGATAACTATTTTTTTCGACTCGTCGCCGTTCTGGACCATCAGCCGGCGGATGTCCTCCACGTGCCGGAAGCCGTACACCCGGCGCAGTTCTTCCGGCCCGCTGTCGTTGTTGTTGAATTCAGGGTTGCGGGCAATCTCTGCCGGGTCGGTTTCCGGCGGGGCCTTGAAGCCAGCGGCGTGCACGCCCAGCGCGTCGAACCAGGCCGACGCGCCGGCATCGTACATACCCTGGATGAAGTACACGTCCGGCATGGCTACCGCGTCGTTGCGGGTAGTGGGGGCCATCCCCGCGCTGATGACAATGGCCTGCGGGTCTGCGGCCTTCACCGCCTGGTACCCCACCCGAAGCAGTTCCGTGTACTCCGCCGGATTCGGCGGGCGGTTTCCCCATTCGCGGGCCAGGTTGGGTTCGTTCCAAATCTGGTAGGCCTCAATCCGGCCCTTGTACCGGCTGGCGACCGCGTACACGTAGTCGTAAAAATCCTGCAGGTTGTCGGGCGGTCCGATTTCCGGCATGGGAATACCGGGCGCGGCCCAGGCCGGCTGAACCCCCAGCCGGGCAATCATCTTCAGGTTGTGGGCCTCAACCTGGTTGACCATCCGGTCGACCGCCTGCCAGTGCCAGGCCCCCTTGCCTCCCCCTTCTACCTCTCGCCAGGGGATTTCCTGCTTCACCCACCGAAAGCCCATATCCTGCACCAACTGCAAATCCCGGTCGGCTACTTCCTCGCGCCAGAAGAGAAAAACCTGGATGCTGTAATCGGGCGAGGACATCACCGCGTCCAGGTTGACCGTGGGGGTGTAGGCCGGTTTTGGCGTGGCCGGCGGTGTGTCCGCCGGTGGACGGGCCGCGCCCGCGGTCGGTGGGGCCTCTGGGGTGCAGGCGGTCAGCCAGAGAGCCAGACAAAGCAGAAGCAGACTGTATTTGCCGGTAATTTTCAAAGTCACCTCGTCAAAGGATGTGGGATAGGGTGATACTGCGATAGGGCAATAGTGCGGTAGGGCGATAGTGCGATAATGCGATAATGCGATAATGCGGTAGTGCGGTAGTATCTGCTGTCCTGCTACCCTACTGCCCGCTTCATAAACTGTGCTCGCAGTTGGGGGTCGGTAATGAAAGCGGCGGTGCGCTCCACCTCGGCCCTGGTGCGCCGGCGGTACTCTGCCGCGGCACCGGCCTGTCCTGCCGCCGACAGCAGTTGGCTGTGCCGGTTGAGCACCTGGGCGGCGCTGATTTGCGGCGAGTGGAGGTACACAATCTGCTCCAGCCGCTCCACCGCCCGCGTGGAGCTTTCCAGCGCGGCGTCGATATTGCCCAACGCTTGCAGAGCCTCGGCCCGCAGGCAGTAGGCCAGCAGTTCGTGCTCAAAATGGCCGCCTTCTCCGGCCAGCCGGATAACCCGGTTGCTCAGGCGGATGGCCTCTGTCAGGCGAGATTCGTCATCGGCGCGGCAGTAGTACTGGGCCAGGGCCAGGTAACTGCGGAACAGCAGGGTCAGGTCGTCGCGCGGCTCAGACTGCAAACGGGCCTGCTCCAGATAGGTTTCGGCCTCGTCCCACTGCTGGCGGGCCAGGAACACCAGCCCCAGAGAGATAAGGGCGTAAATTTTCCCCCGCTCGTGGTGCGAGGCATTGAAAATAAGCTGGGCCTGCTCGTAATGGGTCTGGGCCTGGGAAAAGTCGCCCAGGCAGTACCAGGCATCGCCCATCCGGTACAGGTCCCAGCCGGCCTGGAGCGACGCCCCGATGGCCTCGGCAATTTTCCGGGCCTGCTCGCACCGCTCCAGCGCCGAAGGGTAATCGTTGACCAGCATCGCCAGGCCGCCCATCCCCCACAGGGTCCAGGCCTCTTCGATACGGTTGCCCACCTCGCGGCTGATTTGGAGCGCCTGCTCCAGATAGAGCGCGGCCCGTTCCGGGTCGTGCAAGGTATCGGAATAAATTTGCCCCACCAGCTCGGCCAGCCGGCCCTCCATCCGGCGGTCGGCCAGCTCTCTGGCAATCGACAGGGCCTGGGCCGCGTACTCCATACTCTCCGGCTGGCGCCGCGTCCACAGCACGCGGGCAATCTGCTCCAGGCTGTACATCTGACCGCGGCGGTCCTGGTGTTTCTGGGCCAGAGCCAGCCCCTCGCGGGCCAGCTTTTCAGCCTGGTTGAGCTGGCCGACCTGCCAGTAGTACGCCGCGGTGCGGGACATCACCTCCACCCGGCGCTGGGGGTCGCCCAGCGCGGCGGCTACCCGGCCCAAAGCCTCCAGCGATTCCAGCTCGGCCCGGCGGTCGCCGGTCAGGTTGAGGATGCGGCGTTCCTGGCTCAGCAGGTCGTACTGGCCGGTCAGGTTGACCTGCAAATCCGGGCCGCTCAGCTCCGGCGACAGGTCTTCCAGAATTTGCCGGGCCTGCCGCAGATACCCCACCGCCTCGGTGTGGGCATACACCTGCATAGCCGACCGGGCCGCTTGCTGAAGGTAGGGCACGGCCTCTTCCTCCCGACCGGCGGCCACCAGGTGGTGGGCAATTACCGCCGGCACCGCGGCCCGAATCTCCTGCCGGGCCAGCTTCTGCAGGGTCTCGGCGGCCCGGCTGTGCCACCGCCGGCGACGGAGCGGGCGCAGGTCCTGGTAAAGAGTTTCCCGGACCAGATTGTGCTGGAACTGCAGATACCGGCCCGCGGCGGCAGGCTCAAGAAGCTGGTAGCGCCGGGCCTCGTGGATGGCCTCGTCCACAGAAGCGGGTGACCAGCCGATGGCGGTCAGCATTTCGACCAGCACTGCCGGCAGAAAGGTACGTCCCAGCACCGAGGCCGCCTGAAGCAGGGTCAGGGTGGCGGACCGGAGCGGCTTCAGGCGGGCATGAAGCAGAGACCGGATGCTGTCGGGCACGTCGAGCCAGTCCGGGTCGCGGCGTTCCCAGCGCCCGTTGCGCAGAATAATCTGCCCGTCGGTAGCCAGCGCCTTGACCACCTCTTCCACAAACAGCGGGTTGCCCTCGGTGGCCTGGTACACCGAGGCGGCAAACTCCCCGGTTACCGTTTCTCCGAGCAGGGCCTCCAGCAGTTGGCTCACCTCCTCATCCGACAGCCGCGGCAGGGGAAGCGGCACGGCCAGGCGGGCTTCGGTGAGGGCAGAAAGGATGCCCGGCCAGGGATGGCCGGCGGTCATGGCCGACGGGTCCACTGCCGCGGCCACCATTATCGCCGCGCCGGGGGCGCGCTGAACCAGCACCTGGAGCATTGCCAGACTGTCGGGGTCGGCAAAATGAAGGTCATCCAGCAGGAGGAGGAGCGGCTGTTCGCGGGCAATGTTGAGCAAAAAATTGCTGACCTGCTCCAGCAGGCGGCCCCGTTCTGCCGATGGCTCCAACGGCGGGTTGGGGGGCACCGGGCCGATTTTTTCGGCCAGCAGGGGCACCAGCTTGACCACCTCGCCGGCCACCAGACCGGGGGTCAGGCGGCGCAGTTGGGCCGGCGACTGCTGGCGGATGTAGCGGCGCAGAATCTCGGCAAACAGGGCATAGGGGGCCTCGCCAGCCTGCTCGCGGGCCGCGCCGCGCAGAATCAGGCCGTCGCGCAGACCAGCGTAAACTTCCAGCTCGCGCAGGAGCCGGGTTTTACCCAGGCCGGCCTCGCCGGTAAGCACGACCAGCGGCGCGCTGTCCGGCTCGGCCAGGCGGGCCATATCCCAGCGACGTTTCAGCTCGGCCAGCTCTGCCTGACGGCCTACCAGCCGGCCTCGCATCAGCCGGTCGAGGACGATTTGTTCGGCGGAAGTGGTCTTCCCGGCCACCGCGGGCCGGTCTTCGGCGGGGGGCTGGTCGTGACCGGTGGCCCAGGCCAGCCAGGGCGACAGGTCGGCCCGGATATCTGCGGCTGAGGCGTACCGGTCGTCGGGATTTTTTGCCATCGCCTTGAGCACAATGGTCTGAAGGCCATCGGGCAGGTTGGGGTTGAACCGCTGGGGCGGGGCCACCGGGGCGTGGATATGCTGGGAAACGACGGCCAGCGGGTCGTCGCCGCTGAAGGGCAGGCGACCGGTGAGCAGTTCGTACATCATCACACCGAGGGCGTACAGGTCGCCGCGGTGGTCGCCGGGCTGGCCGAGCGCCAGTTCCGGGGCCAGGTAGGAGGCTGTTCCGGCCACCAGGCCGGCCTGGGTGAGCCGCGATTGGCCCCGAATCCGGGCCAGGCCAAAATCCATCACCTTGACCTGCCCCTCCGGGGTGACCATCACGTTTTCCGGCTTCAGGTCGCGGTGGATGACCCCCTGCCGGTGGGAGTATTCCAGGGCGGCCAGGATGCCGTCGATGATGGGCAGAGACACGTCAAGCGGCATCAGATTGGGGCTGTAGCTGTTATCCAGCGCCCACAGGTCCTGTCCGGGCACAAACTCCATCACCAGATAAAGCTGGCCGGATTCTGTTTCGCCAAAATCGTACAGGGTAACGATGTTGGGATGGTTAAGGCGAGCCACGGAGCGGGCCTCGCGCCAGAATCTGGCCCGCATATCCGCGGCCATACCGCCCTGTTCGGTAAACAGCTTGATGGCGACAATCCGCTTGAGCTGTTCGTCTTCGGCTTTGTAGATGACCCCCGCGCCGCCGCGCCCCAACTGGTCGACCAGCCGGTAGCGCTTGTTGAGAACGATGCCGGCTGAAACCGGCTCTGGTCTGGAGGAACGGCGTCGTCTGAACATTGTTTGCCCTGTGGTTTACCAACTGCAGCGGTCAAGGAAGGCCATTTTACCCCACCTTCTGCCGTGAGGCAAGGCGCGATGAAGGCGGGGAGTTAACGTGTTTCTAACAATCGCCGGGTATGATAAGGGTAGAGATTGGAGATTGGAGATTAGAGATTGGGGGATTGGAAGATTCCGCCTTCATCCTTCATCCCTCCTCCCTCCCCCATCCTTTTCAACGGAGGTTATCATGCCCTGGTCAATCAAACTGGGCCGGATTTTTGGTATTGACATCAAAATGCACGTCACCTTTCTGCTGATACTGGTGTGGGGGGCGTTTGCCTATGGCGGCAGTGCCGGGCCGCTGTACGGCCTGCTGGTGACGGTCAGCCTGTTCACCCTGGTGCTCCTGCACGAGCTGGGGCACAGCCTGGCCGCGCTGGGCTTTGGCATTGGCGTACGCGACATCACCCTCCTGCCAATCGGCGGGGTGGCGCGGCTGGAGCGGATGCCGGAAAAGCCGCTCCAGGAGCTGGTCATTGCCCTGGCCGGACCGCTGGTGAATGTTCTGCTGGCGGTGGGCCTTCTGCCGGTTGTGGGGGGGCTGGGATTACTGCAAGGCGAAGGCTTCTCCCTGCGGCTGTTCACCCAGCCGGGACTGCTGGGCTGGCTGATGTTTCTGCTCAGCGCCAACGTGTCGCTGGCGGTCTTCAATATGCTTCCGGCCTTCCCCCTGGACGGTGGACGGGTGTTCCGGGCGATAATGGCCTTCTTTACCGACTACCGGCAGGCTACGGAGGTGGCGGCCAATGTGGGGCGGGCGCTGGCCCTGGGGCTGGGACTGTTTGCCATATTTATGGGCCAAATCTGGCTGGCCCTGATTGCCCTGTTCATTTTTATGGCCGGCGGGCAGGAGGCGCAGGCCGTGGCGGCCCGCAGTATCCTGCACCAGGCACGGGCCGGACAGGCCCTGTCTGCCGAGGCGATTGCTCTGGCTCCGGAAGCCACGGTGGGCGAAGCCGCGACAATGCTGATGGGCACCCCGCGGCCCCACTTTGTGGTGATGGACCCAACCACCGGCCAACTGCTGGGGGTGGCAAACCGGGGGCAGATTATGCGGGCCATCCAGTCCGGGCAGTGGTTTTACCCCATTGCAGACATTATGGACCAGGCGCGCTCTATTCCGGTCGTTGCCGTGTCTGACCCGCTGGATGAGGTGCAGGATGTGCTGACCCGCACCGCCAGCCCCATCGCCGCGGTGTATGATGACCTGCATTTCCGCGGCCTGATTACCCCGGACGACATCTACCGGCTGTTCCGCCTGCTGTCCGAGCAGTCACGCGGAAGCCGGCAGGTCCGGTGGAACATTATCGGCTGACATTCCGGGGCCGGGCCTGCCGTTATCCAGCATGTCGCGGACTGTCTGGGCCAGAACCTGGGCGGTAAACGGTTTTTGCAGAGATGAGACATTGCCGGTCCTTTGCAGGCCGGCAATTTTTTGCGGATGCCCGGAAATGAACAGCACCTTGAGCGCGGGATGGGTTTGCCGCAGATTCTGCACCAGTTCCGGACCGGACATGCCGTCGGGCAGAACGATGTCAACCACGGCCAGGTCTATGCCATCCGCATGGCGCTGAACTACCTCCAGCGCCTCTGCCGCATTGGCCGCGGCCAGCACCCGGTATCCTCTCTCGGCCAGAACTTTCCGGGCCAGATGACGAAGCAGTTCCTCATCCTCCACCAGCAGAAGGGTTTCGCTTCCGGCTGGAGAAGATGTACTTTCGGGCTGAGCTTCCGGGGTGGCCGGGAGGGCGACGGCAGGGAAAAAGAGGGTGAAGACCGTGCCCTCATCGGGACTGCTCTCCACATAGATGTGCCCCTGGCTCTGCTGGACCACCCCGTGCACCACTGCCAGCCCCAGACCGGTTCCCTGCCCCACCGGTTTGGTGGTGAAGAACGGCTCAAAAATGTGGGCCAGGGATTCCTTTTCTATGCCGTGCCCGGTATCGCGCACCGTCAGCCGGACATAGCGTCCGGGCGGCAGGTCGGGATAGGGACGGGTGTAGGGAGTCAGGTCGGCAGGTTCGGTCTGGATGGTCAACACCCCCCCGGTGGGCATTGCGTCGCGGGCATTGATGGCCAGATTCATCACCGCCTGCTCCAACTGCACCGGGTCTATTTTGATACAGCCGGTCTGGGGATGCAGATGGTAATCCAGGGTAATATCTTCCCCCAGCAGACGCTCCAGCATTGGAATCAAACCGCTGATGACCTCGTTCGGGCTGACCACACGGGGTTGCAGGACCTGCCGCCGGCTGAAGGCCAAAAGCTGGCGGGTCAGGGCCGCGGCCCGGTCGGCGGCTTTTTTGATGCGCGACAGTTCGGCGTAGTCCTCATCACCGGCGGGGTGGCGGGCCAGCAACAGCTCCACCGAGCCGATGAGGACGGTCAGCAAATTGTTGAAATCGTGGGCAATACCGCCGGCCAACCGGCCAATCGCTTCCATTTTCTGCGACTGGCGGAGGCGGTCTTCCAGCAGTTTGCGCGCCGTGATATCTACCGACACCCCCAGCACCCGGTTGACCCGCCCCTGCGCGTCGAACAAAGGCCGTTTAACGGTATGAAGCCAGTGAACCTCGCCCGACAGGTCGGTGATTTTGTCTTCCGGGATGACCACCTCCTGCCCGGTCTCCAAAACTCGCCTGTCGGAGGCAATAAACTGCTCTATCTCGTCGGGTTGGGGGCCAAAACCGGCGTCGGTGCGGCCAATCAGGGCCGGCGGAGTGGTGCGGAAAAAATCGGCCAGCGTTTTGTTGACCAGCAGATAGCGGTGCTGGTCGTCTTTGACAAAAATAAAACCGGGCAGACTGTCGATAACCTCGCGCAGGAATGCCCGCTGGCGCTCCACCTCCTGCCGGTGCAGGTTCAGATATTCCTGCACCCGCTTCTGCTCCGAAATATCGCGCAGAATGGCGGTAAAAAATCTCTGCCCGTTGACCGAGAGGGTAGAAATCGACGCCTCCAGCGGAAATGTTTGCCCCGACGCCCGCCGGCCCCAAATCTCCCCGGACGGCGACATGTGGCGGCGAGTGATGCCCTGCTTGCCAAAGCGGGCCACGTGCTGGCGGTGGGGTATCTGGGCCGTTTCGGGCATAAGGATGTCCAGCGGCTGGCCCAGCACCTCTGCCCGCCGGTAGCCGAACATCTTCTCCGCGGCATCGTTGAACAGAACAATCCGCTGGGTCTCGTCGACAGTCACAATGGCGTCCATCGCCGACTGGATGATGCCCATCAGCCGGACCTCACTGGCCTGCAGGGCCTGTTCGGCCAGTTTGCGGCGGGTGATGTTGACCACCTGCGAAATCATATGGGACGGTTTGCCGTCGGATGTGCGGGCCAGGGTGACCTGCAGGAGGGTGTAAATTATCTCTCCGCGGCGGTTGAAATACCGCTTTTCCATCTGGAAATGGCTCTGCTCACCCCGCCGCAGACGCTCCACCAGCATCATATTGGCCGGCAGGTCGTCCGGATGGGACAGTTCGGCAAAGTGCATCGACAGCAGTTCGTCTCTGGTGTATCCCAGCAGGTCGCACAGGGCCTGGTTGACTTCCAGATAACGGCCATCCAGACTGGTCAGGCTCATGCCAATCGGCGACTGCTCGAACAGCCAGTTGAAATGCTCCCGGTACCGCCGGGTCTCCACAGACAGCCGGTTGAGCTTGCGCTGTTGGAGCCACCAGCCGGCCAGAAAACCCAATATCAGGGCCAGCAGTCCCCCGGCCCACCACCAGGTTCCTGCCCCGGCCAATCCTGCATCCATTACGGGGATGAAATACGTGTTCAAGTCGAAGACAACCGCCCCCACGGTAAACTATCTCCTCAAGTTGGTGAGTTGGTGAGTTAGTGAGTTGATGAGTTGGTGAGTTGGGGAGTTTTGAAGTTTGGAAATTTTCATCCCACAACCCATATTCCACAGGTCACCGCCGTTAATCTCCAATCTCCCAATCTCC
>RFJV01000419.1 GCA_003694775.1 Chloroflexota bacterium
ACGACCCGCGGCGGCTTTTTGCCGGTACGGCCTATCAGGGCCTGTTTTTCTCTGCCGATTGGGGGTTTACCTGGCGGCCTATCGGGCCGGTGGAGCTGGCCGGCCAGGTGGTCAAGTCGCTGGCCTGGGGGCCGGATAACGAGCTGTTTGCGGCCACGGCAGACGGGGTGTGGCGGGGCGTACCGTCTACGGCTGAAGGTTTGCCGGCAGACGGCTCAGCCAGCCAACTTCCCGCACTGCCCACAGGCCAATAAGGATGGCCTCGGCGGCATCGTGGCGCAGGGCCGTGGGGCCGGGCAGGTTAGACCATGCAATTACCCGGCGGGCCATCGCCAGCGCAGTCTGCTTGGCCTTTTGCCCGGTGCGCTGTTGCCGGTCGTACAGCAGACTGGTGCGCCAGGTTTCGGCGCTGATTTGCAGGGTCGACACGCCGCGGCGCTGGGCCTCCTTCAGCCAGATATCGGCCAGCGGCCCGCCCCCTTCGATGACCAGCCAGGCCAGTCCGGGCAGGTCGTGCAGAATGGTGCGCACCCCGCGGCGCAGACGGCCGCTGGCGCCAAAATTCCGGGACCGGTACCAGACCAGCCGGCCATCCGCGGCGTACAGCGCCAGGCCGGTTTTCAACCCCATATCCACTGCCAGCAGATAGTCAGCCATCATCAGGGATATGAATCGATAAGGGCGCACGTCTGTGCGCCCCTGCTTTCTTTACCCAACGGGCAGACACAGGGTCTACCCCTACTCTGTTGTGGTCAGCGACTGCAGGCCGGGCAGGTCAACATCACTGCCGATAATGACCCGGAAGTCGATATCGCTCTTGAGGTTGGGACTGCGGCGGACATTCTCTTCGCTGACATTGAACAGGGCTTTCAGCACTTCCAGGGTGTAGTTTTTGCCCTCGTCGTACACCACAATAACGGTATGCGGGTAGGTGCTGACGTCTGCCGGGCCAAACTGAACGATATTGAAGCCCTGCTGTTTGAGGAAGAGGGCCGTTTGCGAGGCCAGACCGGTGATATTGGTACCGTTCTGCACCACCAGCCGTGCCCCTTCCTGGGCCAGCAGGGTTTTGATTTCTTCCTGCTGTTGGGCGTTCTGCTCAATTTCCTGGGCGCGGGCCTGGGCCTGGGCTGTCTGCTGGGCCTGGACCACTTCCGCCGGCGGCTGGCCGGCTTCGGCGGGGTCGGTTTCGGCAAACATTTCATCGACCAGTTCGCGAATCTTGTCCCGCAAAGGTATCAGCACCTGGGCGCCCGTTTCCGGCACAGTGTAGTTGTAGGTGTAGTTGTAATCCAGCACCGCGGTCTGGATGTCTTCCGGGCCGATTTCGTCGGCCAGCTTGGACAGCTCCAGAATGTCGACCAGCTCCAGGTTAGTCCTGAATGCCCCGGACATCGTATTCCACAGTTCAGGTATTTTGGGGACCATATTGAGCTGAAGGGCCTTGTCCCGGATGGCCATCAGCACGGCCTGCTGGCGGCGAGCGCGGGAAAAGTCGGAGCCGGGCGTGGCGCGGGTCCGGGCGTAGCGCAGGGTGTTGTACCCATCGAGGGTGTGGTAGCCTTTTTCAATGTAGAAGGGGTCGTACCCGTAGTTGTTATCCGGGAAGGTGGGGTCGTTGATGGTCTCCGGCACGTAGATTTCAATGCCGCCCAGGGTGTCGATGACCTGCCGGAAGCCGTCGAAGTCTATCTGGGCGTAGAAGTGCACCGGAACCCCCAGGTTGTACTGCACGGTCTTCATGGCCAGGGCCGGACCGCCGCCGGGATAGCCGTCACGCTCGCCAAAAAAGTAGGCCTTGTTGATGCGGTCCTCGCCGTAGCCGGGGATAGACACCCACAGGTCACGGGGAATGGAGAGCATGCCGGCGGTTTTGGTGTTGGGGTCCACCGTTGCCAGAATCATCGTATCGGTGCGGGAGAACTGCTCATCCGGGCGCTTGTCAATCCCCAGCAGTAAAATGTTGACCCGCTCCTTGCGCTCGTAATCGGGCAGAGGAACGCCGGTAACACCGGTTGCGCCTTCGGCGCCGCCGCGGACCACCGGCAAGACCAGCGGAAGCTGGCCGGATTCATCGCCGGTCAGGGGGAGGACGCCCAGGGGGAGAGACAGGTCAACATACGGCATTGTCGGCAGTCTGGCGCTGGCAACCGCGTCTTTGACGGTAAAATAGAACAGATAGCCCACGTATGCCCCACCCATCAGAAAGGCCACCACCAGACTGATGGTCAGGCCGCGGGCCAGAAAGGCAGGAATATGCGGTTGGTTGTTGGCTGGTCGTTGTTTTCTCATACCTCCAATTATATCACAGATGACCCTTCAGGCAAAACTATTACGCGGTTTGGCTTAAGCAGGTCAGCCAGATTTTTCCAATCCGGCGTTGAGAATTTTCGAATCTGTTGTATAATTTTGAAAGGGTGCTACGTGGAGAGTGGGAGATTGGGAGATTAATAACTTTAAACTCCACAACTCTCCAACTAACAAACTCACTAACTCACTAACTCCCAAACTCTCCAACTCCCCAACTAACAAACTACTTTTCCACAGGAGGAAATAACGATGCAGAAACACACGAGGTTTTTCATCACCGCATTGCTGTTGCTGGTCTTACTGGTAGGGGCGTGGCCGGCAGGGGCACAGGGGGGCGACTTTTCCCTGACGGTCCTGCACACCAACGACGTTCACGCCCGGATTGACCAGTTCGACAAGCGCGGCAATACCTGCGACGAAGATGAACTGGCCGAGGGGAAATGTTTTGGCGGCGTGGCCCGTCGGAAAACGGTTATTGACCAGGTACGGGCCGAGGTAGAAAACGTTCTGCTGGTCGATGCCGGCGACCAGTTCCAGGGAACGCTGTTCTACACCCAGTACAAGGGCGGCGCGGCCCAGGAGATGATGAACCGTCTGGGCTACGATGCGATGACCATTGGCAACCACGAGTTTGACGATGGCCCCGGCACGCTGGGGAGCTTTATTCGCGGGGTCAACTTCCCGGTGGTCAGTGCGAACATCGACGCCAGCGCGGAGCCGGAGCTGGCCGGCCTGATTAAGCCCTACGTGGTGCTGGAAGTCGGCGGGGAGAAAATCGGCGTGGTCGGCTACACCACGGAAGATACGGCTATCCTGTCCAGCCCCGGCCCCAACGTAAAGTTCAACAACATCGAGCAGAGCGTGCAGGCCGCGGTGGATGAGCTGACGGCACAGGGAGTCAACAAGATTATTGCCCTCAGCCACGCCGGCTTTGGCCGGGACCGGCAGGTCGCCGAAACGGTCGCCGGGCTGGATGTGATTGTGGCCGGGCACACCAACACCTACCTGTCCAACACCGATGAGGATGCAGAAGGCCCGTACCCGGTCGTTGCCACCGGGCCGGACGGCAACCCCGTTCTGCTGGTGTCCGACTTTACCTGGGGCAAGTTCCTGGGCCGGCTGGATGTTACCTTCGACGCGGCGGGGGTGGTGAAGGAATATTCCGGCAACCCCATTCTGCTGGACAGCAGTGTGCCGCAGGACCCGGACATCCAGGCCCGCGTAGAAGAACTGGCCCAGCCGCTGAATGAACTGCGGGCCAAAGTGGTCGGCGAGGCCGCGGTTGACCTGGACGGCGAACGCTCCTCCTGCAGGTTCGGCGAATGCACGATGGGCAACCTGATTACCGATGCAATGCTGTGGTCCACTCAAAGCGAAGGCACCCAGATTGCCATCCAGAACGGCGGCGGCATCCGGGCCAGCATCCCCGCCGGCCCCGTCACCGTGGGAGATATTCTGACCGTTCTGCCGTTTGGCAACCTTATTTCCACCTTTGAACTGACCGGCGCGGAAGTAGTGGAGGCGCTGGAAAACGGCGTCAGCCGGGCGGAAAATCCGGAAAACGAGGGCACAGGCCGCTTCCCGCAGGTCGCCGGCCTGCGCTTTAGCTGGAACCCGAACAACCCGGTCGGGTCCCGGATTGTCAGCGTGGAAGTGCGCAATCCCGACGGGTCGTACAGCCCCATCGACCTGACCGCCACCTACAAGGTAGTCTCCAACGACTTCCTGCGCGGCGGCGGGGACGATTATGAGGTGTTCACCACGGCCCGCAATGCTTACGATTTCGGTTCGCCGCTGGATGAAGCAGTTGCCGCCTACATTTCTGCCCATTCGCCGGTATCGGTCTCTATCGAGGGACGCATCCAGAAGGTCGAAGAGGGCGGTATGATGGGCGGTGAAATGATGGCTGTCACCTGCGCCGAAGAATATACCGTCCAGGCTGATGACTGGTTGAGCAAGCTGGCCGAGCGGTACTTTGGCGATGTTCTGCAGTACCCGCTCATTGTTGCGGCCACCAACGCCATGCACGCCCAGGACGACTCCTTTGCCCAGATTGACAACCCGGACCTGATTGAAGTCGGCTGGAAGCTGTGCATCCCGGAACAGTAAGGCTTTAGCCTCCAAAAACCGCAGGCCGCCGGAAAACGCTCATCCGGCGGCCTGTTTATTTTGACCTTCCACCTGCATCCCTCATCCCTCCTCCTTTTGCTTCCCGCCCTCCTCCTTCATTCCCCCGCCGGCCTGGCGATGACAATTACCCGGTGGGTGTTGTTGTTGTAGGGCCAGCAGGTCACCAGTGTGACCCGCTCCTCATTGAACGGCCCAATCCAGCGGGCATTAGCCCGCCGCACCTCTTCCGGCTCTCCCTTGTCCTTGAGGATGAACTTGTCGGCCACAATGTAGTCAAACTGCCGGCCTTCCTGGTCGAACAGCGACACGGTATCGCCCGGCTCCAGGTTGACCACGTAGCGGAAGACCTCGCCCTTGATGTTGTTATGCCCGGACAGAACGATGTTGCCCCCCTGGCCCGGCAGGCTGGAATTCTTGTGCCACCCGGCGGCATAGTCGGCCACCTCCCACACATTGACCAGCTGTCCGTTCTGCTCGACCTGCTTCCAGCCGACC
>RFJV01000420.1 GCA_003694775.1 Chloroflexota bacterium
ACCGGAATCAGGATAACATTGTAAGCAAAGGCCCAGAACAGGTTCTGTTTGATGACCCGCATGGTGGCCCGGCTCAGCTTGATGGCCCGCACCACGCCCCGCAGGTCGCCGCTGATGAGGGTGATGCCCGCGGTTTCCATGGCCACGTCTGCTCCGGTGCCGATGGCAATACCCACATCGGCCTGGGCCAGAGCCGGCGCGTCGTTGATGCCGTCGCCCACCATGGCCGTGACCAGGCCCTCTTCCTGGAGCCGGGCCACGTTGGCCGACTTGTCACCGGGCAGAACTTCGGCCAGCACCCGGTCGATGCCTACCTGCGCGGCGATGGCTTCGGCGGTCGCCCGGTTGTCGCCGGTCATCATGACGACCTGCAAGCCCATTGCCTTGAGTGCGGCCACGGCTTCCTTTGACCCCTCTTTCAGGGTGTCGGCAATGGCGATGACACCCACGGCCTCGCCGTCTACGGCCACCCACATGGCTGTTTTGGCCTGGCTTTGCAGGTCGGCCACGGTTTTTGCCAGTCCGTTTTGGGCCACGGCCTGCTCTTCCATCAGGCGGTGGTTGCCCACCAGCACCCGGCGACCGGCCACTTCCGCGGCCACACCGCGGCCGGCCAGCGCCTCAAAGTGGGCCGGCTCGTCCAGCGACAGGCCCCGCTCCCGCGCCGCCCGGACAATGGCCTCGCCCAGCGGATGCTCCGAACCCCGCTCCGCAGACGCGGCCAGCCGGAGCAGGTCATCCTCCGGCGACAGACCGGACCCGGCTGGGGCCGGCAGTCCGCCCGCGGCTACCGGCTGGCGCACTGCGGCCCACCGCTCGCCGACCACCACGTCGGTGACGGATGGCTCGCCGCGGGTGATGGTGCCGGTTTTGTCCAGCACCACGGCCTGCAGGGTGTGCGCCCGCTCCAGGGCTTCGCTGTTGCGGAACAGGATGCCCTGGGTGGCCCCTTTGCCCATCCCCACCACCACCGCGGTGGGGGTGGCCAGGCCCAGGGCGCAGGGGCAGGCAATGACCAGCACCGCCACCAGCCGCACCAGGGCGTGGGTAAAGCCCGCGCCGCCGGCCAGCCAGACGATGAAGGTCAGCACGGCAATGGCAATGACCGCCGGCACAAACACCGCCGATACCCGGTCGGCCAGGGCCTGGATGGGGGCCTTGGAGCCCTGGGCCTCTTCTACCAGCCGGACAATCTGGGCCAGGGCGGTTTCACTGCCCACGTGAGTGGCTTCTATTTTGAGCAGGCCCTGCTTGTTGAGCGTGGCTCCGATAACCTCATCGCCGACTTTTTTGTCTACGGGCAGGCTTTCGCCGGTCAGCAGGCTTTCATCCACCGCAGAGCGTCCGCTGATGACCACGCCATCCACGGGGATTTTTTCGCCGGGCCGGACGATGACCACATCGCCGACCTGCACCTGCTCCACCGGGATGTCGACCTCCTCCCCGTTCCGCTCCACGCGGGCCGTTTTGGCCTGCAGGCCCATCAGGGCCTTGATGGCCTCGCTGGTTTTCCCTTTGGCCCGTGCTTCCAGCAGTTTGCCTACTTTTATCAGGGTGATAATCGCGGCGGAGGTTTCAAAGTAAACGTGTCCGCCCAGCAGGCCGGCCATCACCGCCAGGGAGTAGAGATAGGCTACGGAAGACCCCATCGCCACCAGCACGTCCATATTGGCCGACTTGTTCCGCAGGCTTTTGAAGCCGCCGACGTAGTAGTCCCAGCCGGTGTAGAACTGGACCGGCGTTGCTAACAGCCAGAACAGAATATTAACCCAGCCGGCGTGGGACCAGCCGCCCAGCAGGCCAAAATCCCGGCCCATACTGAGCAGAAACAGGGGCACAGTAAAGATAATGCCGACCACCAGCTTGCGGGTCTGGTCCCGGATTTCGGCCTCGCGGGCCAGCTTCTCCGCATCTACCAGCTCCTCGGCGGATTCGGCCTGCACCACGCCGTAGCCGGCCCGTTCGATGGCCGCCACCATGTCGGCGCGGGTAACCGCGCCGGGGATGTATTTGACCGTGGCTTTTTCGGTGGCGAAGTTGACCGTCGCTTCCAGGATGCCGGGCACTTTTTTGTTGAGCGTGCGTTCTACGGTGGCCGCGCAGTTGGCGCAGGTCATTCCGGTAATCGGCAGTTCTATCGTGGCGGTGGGAATCTGGTAGCCGGCCCGCTCTATCCGCTCGATGACGGCTTCCGGTTTGGTCAGGCTGGGGTCATAGATAATCGTCACCCGGTCACTGCTCAGGTTGACCACCGCGTCCTGAACGCCTTCTACCTTTTTGGCATTTCGTTCGATGGTGGCCGCGCAGTTGGCGCAGGTCATACCGATAACCGGCATGGTTAACTGCTGTTCTTTGCCCATAATCAATAATCCTCTCTAGCGTTCTGTCTCGTAGCCGGCTTTGGTCCAGTCAATCATTCCCCCGGTCATATTGTGGACGTTGTCGAAGCCCTGACTGCGCAGGAACTGGGTGGCCTGACTGCTCCGGTTGCCGCTCCGGCAAACGGCGATGACGGTTTTGTCGCGGGGAATTTCGTCCAGGCGGTTGGGGATGGTTCCCAGCGGGATGAGCACCGCGCCGGGGATGTGTCCTTCCTGGTACTCCCAGTCTTCCCGCACGTCAAGAATAACGACATCATCCCGATTGCGAATCTGCTCCACGGTGGCCGGGTCGACATTGACCGGCAGTTCTGCCGGGTTCACGGCCTCGGCGACGGCGCCGCCTGGGGCGGTCTGCCCGCCGCAAGCCGCCAGCGACAGGATGACCACCAGCGATAATAGTACAGCTATCCAGAGCTGAGCGTGTACGGTTTTGTTCTTCATCAATCGTCCTTTCTCCAATCTTGAAATTAACCTGCTACGGTAGTATCTATTCAGCCGACGAACGTGGAGGATGAATTCTCACACAAAGACACAGAGGCACAGAGATTTTTTTAAAAAATTCTTTGTGTCTCCGTGTCTTTGTGTGAGAAATTTTCGGTCCTTGTTCCTTATGCTGAGTAGTTACCTACGGTAAAAGGCTCTCCAGGATTGCTCTCACGTCGGCCTCGGTCTGCGGCCCAATGCGCCGCTCAACCTCCTGCCCCTGGGCGTCAAAAAACAGCAAGGTGGGATGTCCCAAAATACGGTATTCCTGCATAATCGCCGGGCCATCGCCAAGGTTAGCATTGACCCGCTTAAAGGCGATGCGGTCGCGGTATTCCTTCTCCAGCCCATCCACGATGGGC
>RFJV01000421.1 GCA_003694775.1 Chloroflexota bacterium
CTGCTGTTCGCTGAAAGTCTGGGCCAGCTTCTTGAGAGACTCGTGGTCTACCCCTTCCAGGGCTTCCAGCAGGTCAACCGTCGGCTCAATGCCGGCCTCATCCAGAGCCGACCTGGGGTCGTCGGCCAGTTTTTTGGCGAATTCTTCGTCGGTTAAAATTTTGCTGACCAATTCCTGCAGATTCGCTCCCATTTTGTTCCTCCTGATTTGGTTTAGTGAATAGAATAGTTGAAGAGTTGGGGAGTTAGTGAATGGGGATACTGTTTCCAACCCTCTTTTCTATTAAAGACAAGATATGCCGGTTTAACAATAGGCTAAAAGTCCCCTTGTCCGGGTTTGTGGTGATTTGACCCGGTAAACTGTCCCACCGGCGAACAGCCGCCGCCACCCGATTGGTAGACGGCAGGCGTCCACCCATCGGGTGGGGGATAGCCGCTCAGGTGACTTCAGGAGCGCCGGTTTGCAGGGTATCGGCGAGCCGTTTTGCCAGCACGCCGGCCATTTTCATCAGGATGGCAGGATGTTCAAACGCCAGAAGCTGGAGGTTGGCATCGGTCAGAACGAAGCACTGCGACGGCTCGACGGCGCGGACGGTGGCATAGCGCGGGTCCTCGGTAAAGAAGGCGATTTCGCCGAACATGTCACCCGGCTTAATCCAGGCGACCCGCCGGTCGGTGTGGCCGTTGTGGACCAGCACTTCCAGCCGGCCTTCGATGAGAAAGAAGACATCGTCGTTGTACTCACCCTGCCAGATGATGGTCTCTCCGGCGGCCAGTTTGACCAGCCAGAAGCGATGGGCCATCTCCAGCAGTAAGCCGGCGGGCAGGGGACGGTAGACCGGGGTGCGGTCCAGAATTTCCAGCCGGTACAGAGTGTTGGCCGCGGCGTCATCCGCGGTGCGGTGCACTACGTACTGCCACAGCCGGCGGTCCGTGATGGAGGGAAGGGCCGCGGCGACATCCATTTCCGGCGGCAGGTGGCCGGCAATTCGATGGGGGAACAGCCGGCGAAGCGGCTCCGGCGCCAGTTGGGACAGGTAGGTGAGCGTATCTGCTTCCCCTTCGGTCCAGCTTTCCAGCACCGCGGCCATCTCCTGCCTGAGCTGGTCGGCGGGAACCGGCGTTTGCAGGTCAACCGATTCCAGGCGGGCCAGCAGAAGGTCGCGGTACCGCTTGTAGAAATAGCGGCTGGCAACGGAAGAAAGGTCAGCCGTGTCCAGATGGGCGCGGTAGCAGGCCTGCACCGCGGTATCGGCAGGAGACTGGCTCTCCGGGAGGAGGGGTAGAAGATTGGCCGAAAGCCCCAGATAATTGCGGGCAAACTCCTCCACGTACTCGGTTTCGCGGCTGGTCAGGTCCAGGTACAGCCAGCCGACGTGATAGTAGATGTACTTTATCTGGTCTGCAGTGTACTGGTGGTCGATTTCATCAATCAGACTGCCGCGCTGTTCCAGCCGGTCGACCAGCTCATCCGTGAGCGCGCCTTCCAGCAGGGTTTCCTCCGGTACCCCCAGCAGGGTATGCAGAAGCTCTACGTTTTCAAAACCGGCGGTGTCTATCTGGCCGGTCACGTTGAGGGCATTGAGGGGGCTGTAGTAGGTGTCTACGGCGATGTTGCGGGCCTCAATCTGGGCGGAAAGGGCGTCGATGGCCCGGCGAAGCAGTTCCCGGCCCCGCTTCTTGGCCTCCGGGGGCAGACGGCGCTTGACCAGGGCCACGGAAAGTTTATTGGCGACCTGCTCCTCCAGCCACATACTCTGCCCAAACTGCCCGTAGCGGTGGCGCAGGTGGTGGGCCAGTTCGTGGGCGATGATGTGCGGGATGAACAGGGCCAGAAAATCGTACAGCTCCTGGTTGTCGCCGCATCCCAACAGGGAGCGCAGAAACAGGGCCTGCAGTTTTCCGGTGGGGGAGTGAAAGTCCGGGGTAGACAGATAGATATGCCCATCGGCCAGATTGTAGTAGCACAGCAACCCCTGACCGCGGCGCAGTTCCAGCCGCGGGTCTACCTGCACGCCGTAAAGGGCGCATTCCCGCCGGAAGGCATCCAGGTACTGCTGTCCCAGAGTAAACAGGTCTGGCTGGCTCATAGGCGGCTCCGGCTGATGATTTTCCCCAGTTCCTGCAGACCGCGGGTGGTTTCTGCGGCCTGACGCTCCAGCATGGCGGCTCGCCGGGCCAGATAGTCTATCAGGCCGGGCGACCCTAAACCGGCGGCCACGGCCTGCAGGTCTAACATCCACTGCCGGAGGCGGTCCACCGCCCAGGCAAATCCTTCCCGCACCACCCATTCGGCAATGGACTCGCCGGGGGCACAGCGGCGGCCGGCCTCGGACAGGAAGTAAGTGACCGTGCCGCGCTGGAGGTCCAACTGCCAGCCCAGCAGGTCGTTAAAAAGCTGGTGCCAGCCGCCCAGCCGGTGGACAAAGCGGAACCAGTCCTCCAGACGAGCCGGCGCGTCAAAGCGGTAGGCCACTGCGGCCAGCGGTATCCTGGCCGCGCCAACTTTTTGGGCCGAAAACTGCCAGAACTGCGCCTCGTCGATGGTTGCCAGCGCGGCATCCTGCATGGTGGCCTGGGCAGAGCCAACCCACACCGGAAAAAATACTTCCTCCCAGAAAGGATGGTCCGCCGGAAAATAATGCTGGTAAATTCCCTGAAACCGGCTGTGAAAAAACTGCAAAGCCGGCAGAAGGGCCGGCTCATCTCCGGCATTGCCGTCCATCAGGTTGTCGACCAGGCGGATGAAGTAGTAGCCGCAGATGGTGGAGTAAGCTATGTCGACGCGCCAGTCCGGGGGCGGGTCCACCTGGAGCGCCTGCTCCAGCCAGAGGGGAAGCCACAGCGAGGGGAAAGCCAGGGGGTGCGTAAAATAATCCTGCGGACGGTCGGAACCGGCCAGGCGGCGCATCCAGGGGGTCAGCCGGACCAGCATCAGCGGGGCCAGTGCTTCCAGCTCAGCATGCAGGCGGTCGAAGGCCGCGGCCGCAAGCCGGTCAGGGTTGGGCGGGTTCATCTTCCACCTCTCTGACCAGCGACAGACCGTACCGGGCCTGCAAACGGGCAAAGCCGGCTTCGGCCCGCTCCAGATGAGACAGACGAGTCTCGCCGGTGGGCAGGCGGCGGCCAATGTGGTAATGAATGACTGCTTCCACATACGACATGTCCAGTTTGCGGGCATGGGCCAGGGCCGCGGCCCACTTGCGGCGAGCCGTCGCCGGGTGTCCCTCATCCCAGGCGATATTGCCCTGCCACAGCAGGTAGTACGGCTGGCCGATGGGGAACACGCGGGCAAAACTGCGCAAGGCTTTCAAAGCCTGCCGCCGTTCAGACCGGCAGGGTATGCCGTGCTGGCACAGGGCGTGCAGGGTTTCGACCATTGCCTCGTAGCCCGGTAAAGAGAGGTAGGAGTTGGGAGACAGGGATTTGGCCTGCCTGACCGCCTGCAAAGCGGCCTGACGGGCCGGCTCCGGCTGTCCCTGCCGCCAGGCGGTCAGGCCGCGGAGGGCCAGCAGGTCTACGTTGAGCGGTTCATCGACGATTTCGGGGTGGTCTGCCAGGATGGTCTGGATGGTTTCCAGGTCGCTGGCGGCTTCGTCGAGCTGGTTCTGCACCAGCAGGCAGTGGACGCGGCCGCGCAAGGCCCAGGCCCTGTTGTGGGCGTCTTGCTGGCGCAGGGTGGAGGCCAGCATGTCGTTATAAGACTGAAAGGCCTCCTGAAACTGGCCGCGAAAATAGTAGAGGGCCGCCAGGTTGCCCACGGCATCGTGCCAGCGGCTGTGGTCGCCCAGCGAGTCGGCAATCTGCATGACCTCCTCGTACAGGGCCGCCGCGTCGAGCCAGCGGGCCACGCCGGTATAGTACACCGCCACCAGCAAGGCCACCCAGGCCTGAGCCGGCAGGTCGCCAAACTGGCTGGCCATATCCAGGGCGCGGCGGCAGTAGGAATCGGCCAGGCGGTGGAGGGGAACAAAACTGAGGATGACCCCCACCAGGGCGTAACTGCGGGCCAGCTCCGCAGACGAGCCGGCGGCTTCGGCCAGGTTCAGGGCACGGAAAGCGGCATACAGGGTGCGCAGGTCGTCCCCGGCAAAATAGTAGGCGGAGGCCAGGCCCTCGTAGGCAGAGGAGGCGCGGAGAAAGGCTTCCTGCTCCTGTTTACGCCATCCCAAGACCCGCGGCTTCAGCCAGCGGCGGAGCAACTGCCCTCCCACCTGCCAGACAAGACCGCCGACCAGTCGGGCAGTGGAAGGAGGCGGAGCAAAGCCCAGCAGGGCCAATCCCTTTTCCAGGTGAACGCGGCCCTCACTCAATCTGGCCCAGTTGATGTAGGCCCGCCCCAAATCCAACTGCCACCGGGCCAGGTCGGTTTGGGTTCTGCCGGGGGCCAACTGCTGGTGGTACAGGTCGATGGCCTGGCTGAAAAAGCGAACGGCTTCCTCGTTGGCATAATGCAGTAGGGCCTGCTGGCCGGCTTTTTCCAGATAATTGACCGCCTTTTCATATTCTTCTGCGGCCAGCCAGTGATGGGCCAGCAGAGCATACACCGGGGAAAGGTCACGGCTGTAGGTCCGCTCGAACCACTGAGCCACGGCGCGGTGCAGTATCCGGCGCTGGGAATACAACAGCATGTTGTAGGCTACATCCCGGATGGTTAGCTGGCGAAAGGCATACACCGGTTGCGGCGACTGACTCTCCTGCAGGGTGATGTCCAGATGGGTCAGGGTATCCAGGTAAGCCGGCAGTTTTTCCCGGTCGGTGGGGATGGGGTGTACATCGTGCAGAGTGCTGTAAAGGAATGTCCGTCCAATGACGCTGGCAACCTTGAGCGTAAATTGGGGGCCGGGGTTCAGGCGGTCGATGCGGCTGGTGATGATGCCCTGAATGGTGTCCGGCAGGTAGAGGTTGCTAAAATCGGAAAACTGGGGGGAGAGCCGGCAAATGCCATCTTCCACCTGAATCAGGCCGGTATCCCGCAGGGCCAGGGCCAGCTCCAGGCCAAAGAACGGGTTGCCTTCGGACCGGGAATGGAGAAAGTGGGTCAACCCCTCCGGCACCGACCGTACGCCCAGCCGCTGGGCAACCAGCGCGGCCAGCTCCGGCTCCGAAAGCGGGGTCAACTGCAGACGTACCGCGCCTGGATGCTGTACCAGGGCCTTGAATTCCGGGGGAACGGTTTCCATAGGGCGGGTGGCAACGGCCAACAGCAGAGGGACAAGCCGGTTGACCAGGGTGCTGGCCAGGGCCAGCGAAGCCGAATCCAGCCAGTGCGCGTCATCCAGAATGATGACATAAGGCGGCGTAATTTGCGAGCGCAGAAGATGGATGAGCAAATCGTGGGTATTGTCTGCCCGGACCTTGCCGGTCATCTGGCGGGTCACGTCATTTTCCGGGAAGTTCAGCCCCAGCACAGGGTTCAGCAAGGGAGCAAGCTGGAACCAGTCCGGGTCGTTTTCGGTGCGGGGCAAAGCGCGCAGGCGCACGAGGACCCGCTGGCGGTGTTCCTCCACCCCTCCGGACAGGGTATCCAGCCCCAGCAGGGCAGTAAAGACAGGCCGCCAGGCATAGTAGAGGGTGGATTTTTCAACCCCGTCCCCCTGGCCCATCAGCACGGTCATCCCCGCCAGCTTTGCCAGTTGGGCCAGTTCATCCAGCAGGCGGGATTTTCCGATACCGGTATCCCCTTCGATAATGACCACCCGGCTCTGCCCTTCGGATAGCTGGATGAGACATTCCTGCAGTTGGCGCTGTTCGGCTTTCCGGTTGACAATCTGCAGATGGTCCGGCTGGGCCGTCTGCCGGGTCCGCACCGGGCGAAACACCTGCACCGGCTGGCTCTGGCCCTTGACCTGGATAGGCGGCAGGGTGTCGAACACAACATCAAACCGGGCCGCCTGGCAGGTAGTTTCATCGCACAGGATGCCGTTTCCGGCGGCCTGCATCAGCCGGGCGGCCAGGTTGACCGACGCGCCGTGGATGGTGTATTCGCGGCGGGTCTCGTTCCCCACCGAGCCGCAGAATACCTGCCCGGTGGTCACACCGATGGAACAGTGCAGGCCCAGATTCTGCATTTCTGCCTGCATCGCCAGAGCCGCCTGTACCCCCCGCGTCGGGTCGTCCTCGTGGGCCAGGGGCGGCAGGCCCATCGCGGCCAACAGCATCACCCCTTTTTCATCGACCCCCAGCTTGCTGATACTGCCTTCAAAGCGGTAGACCGCTCGCTGAAGGGCGCGCATAATGGCCTGGGCCTGCTCCAGGCTGATAGTGTAGTTCAGCTCCGGCAGGTTGATAAAGATGACCGTTACCCGGCGCAGTTCTGCCAGCCAGCCGTACTGTCCGGCATCCAGACGGGCCAGAATGGCGCCGGGAATGTAGTGCCGCAAAATGCTTTCGACTGCCGGTGGGGGGTCAACCTGCCGGGAGGGCGGCAGAGGGTAGTACCGGTTGAGGCGGACCAGCCGGAAGCCGCGCCGAGGCTCCGCGCTGTTTCCGCCGGCCCCGGCGACCGGTTCGGTGGTCACTGCCTCGCCCAGAAGCCGGTGCATTTCCGGAGAGATGACCACCTGGCCCGGACGGGCCAGTTTTTCTGCCTGACCGGCCTGCACCACCGGCGCGCCGGTGACCAGAAATTCCCAGCGGTTGAACTCGCCGCCCAGGTGGACGGCCAGCACGTCGCCCGCGCCCAGCCCAATCTTGATAGAAAACTCCACCCCCGGCGCAACCTGGTAGGCGTGCAGACGTTTCTGGGCCTCCAGGGCGCACTGGGCGGCCCGGCAGGCGGCTGTGGCGAGCCGGTCGGCGGGGGGAATGTCGGCTTCTGCAGTGGCGGGCCAGAGGGCAATCAGGCCGTCTCCGGCAAATTTGACCACGTCGCCGCCGTGGGCGGTGACGATGTCAATCAGTTCTCCCAGGTAGGTATTCAGCAGTTGCCCCAGCTCTTCTGCACCGACCGGTCCCTGGCGGGCCAGCTCAACCGAAAGGGCGGTAAAACCGGAAATATCGGCAAAGAGCACCGCGGCGGGCAACTGCTCCGATACCGGCCCGGTCAGCGGCGCGGGGTTCTGGGCCGCCCGCCGGAGAATGTGGAAGGGGACATAAGAGGCCAAAATATGAAGCAGGTCGGGTGCTTTTTCCTGAAGCATTGAGCCTTACACCAGATGACTGCCACCGTCTACACGAATAATTTCACCGGTAACGAAATCTGCATCCCGGAGCAGATACAAAAGTGCCTTGACCACGTCCTGCGGGTCGCCGGTACGGCGAGCGGGAATTTTTTGAGTCAACCGGTCAAACAGGGCCGGGTCGTCGTTTACATTGGGCAGGATGGCTCCCAGAGCAATGCCGTTGACCTGGATGTTATGGGGAGCCAGAGCAACCGCCATTGCTTTGGTCAGACCTTCCAGCCCAACCTTGCTGATGGTATACGAAAAGTGATGGTTGCCGGGCCGCATAGCCGCCACGTCGAGCAGGTTGATGATTTTACCCTGCCGTTCCGGGGGCAGGGCGCGGGCAAAAGCCTGGCTCAGCAGAAACGGCGCTTTCAGGTTGACCATCATATTCCGGTCCCAGGATTCTGAGGTGGCGCTCAAAAAATCTTCGGGGGGGAATATGGAGGCGTTGTTGACCAGGATATCCAGCCGGCCCGCCATCTCCAGCGCCTGCGGAACCAGGGCCTGGACTGCGGCTTCGTCGCCAAGGTCGGCGGAAATTGTCCAGGCGTTGACCCCGGCCTGCCGAATCTGGGCCGCGGTGTCGCCGGCCGCGGCGGCAGAGCGTCCGTAATGCACCACAATGTGGCACCCCTGCTCCGCCAGCGCCAGGGCCAATGCTTTGCCCACCCTTTTGGCGCTTCCGGTCACCAGGGCTACCCGGCTTTTCAATTCCATTGGTCACCCCCTGTACCCGCCTGTAATTGTAACACAGCCAGGCAAGGCTGGCAATGGTTCCGCGCTCCCAATTCCTACTTGCCAATCTCCTCCGCCGGGGTATCCAGGAAGCGAGCGGCAAACTGGACAAAGCGGTATACATCGGCAAAATTGCTGACCAGCCCCAGCGACACCCGGATAGCTCCGGCGCTTTTGCCATCGACATGCTGGAGGCAGGTGAGGAAATGCTCAAACGACATCCGGTATTCGTCGACAAAGCAGGTGGTCATTTCTTCTCTGGTCAGGCCGTGGGCCACCTCTCCGGCGCCGGGGTTGCAGAAACAGCCGGTCCGGAGCGAGATTTTCTCCCGGTTTGCCAGGGCCTCGATTCGCCGGAAGTCCATCAGCCGGCCCTGCGGGTCGTAAAAATTCAGGGCCACCGTTGCCCCGCGGCCCTCGGTGGTGGTGGGGCCGTAAATGCGCACCAGCGGCGCGCCATTGCGGTGACGCAGGGCCAGCAGACTGTCCAGCAACCACCCGGCCAGACACATTACCCGCGTGTGAATGTTTTCCACCCCGATGCCGGCAATATGCCGCAGACCGATTTCCACCGCCGGCAGGCTCAAATAGCTGACCGTGCCGTCTTCAAACGCGGCCGCACCCTCGGCCAGATGATAATCGTCCGCCTGCACCGAGGCTACGGTGATGGTCCCGCCGGCAAACCAGGGCCGGCGCAGTTTCTGCAGGGCGGCCCGCCGGGCCAGCAGACAGCCCACCCCCGTGGGATAGCCAAAAATCTTGTAAAAGGACAGGGGCACAAAATCCGGCTTCCAGCGGCTCAGGTCCAGGCGGTTGGTAGGGGCAAACGCGGCCGCGTCGAGCAGAACATCCCATCCCCGCGCCTGGGCCTGGGCAATCCACTCCAGCGGATGCTGAACCCCGGAAAAGTTGGACTGGGCCGGATAGGCAAACAGATTCGGTTTGCCGGCAGGGGCCGCGTCCAGAGCCTGGAACAGCCGGTCCGGGTTGACCCGCAAATCGGGCGGGGTGACCGGCACGTAGGTCACGGCCGCGCCGCGGCGGCGGGCAAACTCGCGGATACCGTTGACCGAGTTGTGGTTGTCAAAGGTCAGCAGGTAGCGACTGCCCTCCTCAAAAGGATACGATTCGCCCACCAGCTTGAGCGCGCCGCTGGCATTGAGGGTAAACACAGCCTCATATTCCGACGGGTCGGCCCGGAAAAATTCCAGCACATAGGCGCGAGCCTGCTCCACCAGCCGGGTCATCGCCAGCGAGGTGGGATTTTGGGAATGAGGATTGCCAAAAACTCCCTCGCTCAGCAGGGCCATATGCTGGTGCAGTTGGGATTCGCCGTACAGACCGCCGCCGGTGTAATCCAGGTAGATGTGCTGTTGGCGGTCCAGCCGGGCATAGTCCGAGCGGCGCAGGTCGTCCAGAAAGCCGGTGCGGGTATAATCGGGGTAGGTGTGTATAAAGTGAGCAAAAGCCTCTTCCATCGTGGTCAGGGTGGATAGTCTGTCCATAATCACCTCCTGGCCGTATTTTACTCCCGGCAGGAAAAGTAAACAATTGAGCTGTCTTTACGCTCCGCGTCGGGTGGATACGAATGGACGAATGGGCGAATAGACGAATTTACGAATGGACGAATTTACGATGAAGCAAACACTTTCGTATTTTCGTGTTTTCGTAATTTCGTGCATTCGTGTTTTCCAACCCGGCCTGCAGAGGGTATAATGCCGGAATGTCTCAAATGGGTCTGTCCAAAAATTTTGGACAGACAGGGGGGTGCGGGGGGATTCCCCCTCGCGAAGCATCCAGCTCTGCTGGGCGAATCCCCCCAGGTTTGTCCA
>RFJV01000422.1 GCA_003694775.1 Chloroflexota bacterium
AATCGTCAATCGATAATCGTCAGATGTTAAAAATTGCCAATTATTAGCCCTACGTGTAAACTACCAGACAGGATGATATTTATCACGAAATCTGTTCGATGACGGTTGGCATCGAACCGGAGGTAAACCAGGAGACCATGGCGCGGTATCAGATTCTGTATTGGGAGCACATTCCCATTGGCGTAAAGGCTACGGATGTGAACGGCACTGTGCGGGAGAATTTACCGGCCCGGTTTCAGGAAGCTGTAGAGCGGGCTTCGATGCGGGCCGGGCAGACCAGTGCCGCGGCGTATACGTCGATGTTCAAGTGGGGGCCGGAACACGAACGGGAAGGTTCGGCTCGCGAGGTAGCTTCGGCGGTGGTCCGGGAACTGGATGAAACCTGGAATGAAGAAGAGGCCCTGGCCCTGTACGAGCGGGGCGAGCTTGATTTCTGAGCACCAGCAACAGCACTGGAGAGCGTCGCGTGCAGAAGCCCAGCGAAAAAAATCTGCAGAAAATGTGGAATTACGCCCGAAAGTACGCCGAAAAAAGCGGGACGTACTTTCACCCCGACCCCGCCGTCACCGAAGGGGTTATCCTGGGACTGGCCCATCATATGGATACCCTGGGCCGCCCCCTCTGCCCGTGCAACTTTTACCCCAACAAGGAAGAAGAAGCCAAAAAGCGGCGCTGGCTGTGTGCCTGCAATGAAATGAAAAAGTGGAAATACTGCCACTGACTGCTGTTTGTCACCGAGGCAGGTCTGCCTGTTACGGAGTATCTCCCCGAAGACCACGAGGGCCGGCAGATGTACGGCCTGGTCAAAGACCCCCATCCAGACAAGGGCCGGGAATACCGGGACCGCGAACTGGACGATGAGCTGAATCTGATTGAATAGTCTGCCGGAACAGCAAAAGGCCGGCCCCGGTATCGGGCCGGCCTTTTTGGTTTTGCCGGTTATTTTTTTCGGCTGGCCTCGTAGGCGGCAATCAGCGCTTCTGGCGGTGTCTGGGCTATTATCTGTCCAATGACCGCCAGGGGCAGGTCGTCCAGCCGCTTGAAACGCAGACAGGATTTGCCCATATCCAGCTTCTTCCCCGCGCTGGCAAACGCATCCTTCAACCACCGGGCCAGTTCCGGATTGCTGTAAACATTCATCAGGTAGAGGGCATAATGCCGTTTCTGTGCCGCCAGTCCCAGGTAGCTCAACGGTTGTTTGTTGTAGGTGTTGGGGTACACTTCCAGCGGAATCTCGTAGGAAATCATCCCCCAGCGCATTGTTTCGCGGTAGCCCGGCGGTAAATTCTTCAAAATGACCTCCCGCACCGCGGCGACCACCTGGCGGCGGTCTTCCGGCAGTTCCTGCAGGTATTCTTCAACTGTTTGGGCTTTACTTGCAACCATAGCATTCCTTTTTGGGGCTAAAACGGCAACCAGGACAGGCCAGCACCCGGAAACCGGTATCGGTCTTGATAATCTGCTTTACCGGAAGGCCAGTTTGAACAGCTTATCCTTCATCGATGGATTTCAGAAATTCCTCCACGGCTTTTGGCAGGTCGATATGTTCCATTTTTTTGGATGGCAGAGTGGCTCCGTAGGCCAGCCAGAACCCCACGGCTGACGGCAGGTCTTCCAGCGGGTCGAGCCGGTGGTATTGGCGCAGGGCCCGCTGATTTTTGACCAGCCAGATGTACAAATCCGTTTCGGTGCGGCCGGGGAAGTTCTGCATCACCCCCATTTCGCGGATGATATCGACCACGGGCAGGTAGATGTTGTCGTACCAATCTGCCGCGGCCTTAACTACTGCCTCTTCCGGCGTGTCGGCCAGAGGATGGCCGGCGGCTTTTTCCAGCAGAAG
>RFJV01000423.1 GCA_003694775.1 Chloroflexota bacterium
TTCCGGCCCGGCAAGGTTTACCCGGAGATGTACATTCGGGATATTGCCTGGGGGATGGAGGCCGCTCAATACTACTACCCCGATGAATACCTGCGCCAGCCGGTAGAAGCTTATCTGGCCCGGCAGTACACCGCCTCGACCCGCAGTCTCGACGGCGATTTCGGTGTGGTTCCCGGCGCGGGGGCCATCGGTGGTATTCTGACCCCCAACGGCGACAGCAACAAGCAAACCATCGTGGCCGATGAGGAAACCAGTCTCATCCACGCCGCTTACCTGTACTACAATATGACCTACAACACGGCCTGGCTCCAGAAAGAGATTGCCGGCCTGCCGGTCATCACCCGGCTGAACCGGGCCGCGGACTGGCTCCTCACGCACCGGCTCGACCCGCAAACCGGCCTCATCTGGCGCGGGCATACCACCGACTGGGGCGATGTGAAGTTCGAGAAAGG
This sequence comes from Chloroflexota bacterium, assembly GCA_003694775.1. Taxonomy (GTDB): domain Bacteria; phylum Chloroflexota; class Anaerolineae; order 4572-78; family J111; genus J111. The sequence goes on from RFJV01000423.1 coordinate 453, forward strand.
CCCCGGCTACACCGACTTCAACCCCGCCCAGGACCACAAGACGGCTTCCATCTACGACCAGGCGATGGCTTATCTGGCCCTGGTTGAACTGGCCACCATGAACGCCGCCCTGGGCGACACGGCCCGCGCCGACCAGTGGCAGACCGCCGCGGAAGCCCTCAAAACGCAAACCAATGCCCTGCTGTGGCAGGTCGACAAAGGATTTTACCTGACCCACCTCCACCTGACCCCCCTGGAGCACCCTTTTGACGAGTCGGAGATGGTCAGCATATCCAACGCGGTGGCGGTGTACGCTGGCCTCACCGACCAGGCCCAGACCGGGGCCATCTTTCAGAATCTGGAGCGGGCGCGGCAGGCGGCACGGGTGCGCAAGCCGGGCCTGTCCCTCTACCCGTACTACCCCGACCGCTGGCCCAACCGCTTTTTTGACTATCCCGGTATGGGCAACGGCAACTACCAGAACGGCGGGGTGTGGGACTGGTGGGGAGGGGTGCAGGTTCAGGCCGAGTTCTCTGCCGGCTATTCTGCCCTGGCGCGGGAGCACCTTCTGCTGACCGCCCACGACTGGAAGACCCACCCCGGCGATATTCGGGAGTGGGAGTCCAGTACAGACCCGCGGCATCTCGGCAGTTCCTACTACAGCGCCGCGGCAGGGACGATGGGCCGGGCCATCATCGAGGGGCTGTTCGGAGTGTCGCTGACGGGACAGGGTGCAGTTATCCAGCCCCGGCTCGGTTTGAACGATGGCTTCATCCGCATCTACCAGCCCGCCACCGACCGGTACGTGGCCTACAGCTTCGACTGGGGGCAGGAGGTCAACCGCCTGGACTACGGCACCAATGCCCCGGCTCCGGTGCAGATAAAAATCCTCCTGCTGGCAACGGAGCGGGTGCAGGAGGTCCGGCTGGATGGTGCGGTGGTTGCGTTTGATGTGGCGCAGGTAGGGCAGGACAGCTTTCTGACCCTGCAAGGACCGTCGGGGGAGCACCGGGTAGAACTGCTCAAAACAACCTCATCTGCCGCTTCTGCTCCAACGCCAACCGGCGGAAACGGCGGTCCCGGCGTGTCGCTCAATCTGGCCCCCACCCCGGAACACCTGCCGGTCACGGTTTTCCGGCCCACCCCTGTTCCCCTGCCTTCTCCTGCGGCGGCTGACCGACCCGCCGCGGACCCGGCCCGTCTGCGCCAGGGCTACCTGCGGTTGCTGAGGTATGCCAGCGCCGGCCTGGTTCTCCTGACCAGCCTGGGACTGCTGGTGCTGGCTTTTCTGCGCCGGGTGGTGGGACTGGGTTAAAATCTTGCCTTTTGAAATTGGCTGTCGTACAATCACCGCACCGGCTGTCTGCCGGTGCATATTTTTTTGCCGAGGGACGGTACGACTCAATGAATCCAGAGGGAAAAATAGTTATCCTGACCGGCGCCAGCGCGGGAATTGGCCGCGCCGCGGCGTATGTGCTGGCCCAGGCCGGTTGCCGGCTGGCCCTGGCGGCTCGCCGGGCGGATGTACTGGCCGATATTGTGGCCGACCTGCGCGGCCTGGGGACAGAGGTGGAGGCTTTCCCCACCGATATGGGGGACACCCGCCAGGCCGCGGCTCTGGTCCACCGGACGGTGGAGAAATTTGGCGGGCTGGATGTGGTCATCAACAACGCCGCGGTAGGGCTGAGCAGTCCCATCGCCGAAATGGACGAGACCCTGGCCCGGCAGATGATGGACGTAAACTATTTTGGCCCCATTGCCCTGATTCAGGCCGCCGTGCCCTATCTAAAGAAGAATTCCGATGGCGGTCTCATCATCAACATCTCGTCGATTGTCGGGCGGCGGGCTGTGCCGGGAATTGGCAATTACTGTGCCAGCAAGGCCGCGCTGGAGCGGATGGCCGAAAGTCTGCGGGTCGAACTGGCGGCGGACAATATTCGCGTCAGCACGGTTTACCCCGGCGTTACCCAAACCGACTTTGTCCGCAATTCGCTGGGCAACCCTGCCGGACGCCAGCACCGGATGCGGGGCGTCCCCCCGGAGCGGGTGGCAAA
>RFJV01000059.1 GCA_003694775.1 Chloroflexota bacterium
GAGTTTGGGAGTTGGGGAGTTTTGCGGATGGGCCGGATTGAGCGGTTCGAGGATATACAAGCCTGGAAGAAAGCCCGCTATCTGACCCGGAAAATCTATTCGGTTACGGGCGATTCTCGCTTCTCCAGAGACTTTGGCTTGCGAGACCAGCTCAGACGGGCCGCCACGTCAATCATGCTGAACATCGCCGAAGGATATGCCCGGAAAACCGGGAAAGAATTTGTTCGCTACCTGTACATCGCCCGTGCCTCAGCCGCAGAAGTCCAATCGGCTCTGTATGTCGCCATAGACCAGGCTTACATCACGGAAGAAGAGTTCAATGCCCTCTATCACGAAGCAGAAGAAGTATCCAAAATGATTACCGGCTTTATCAAGTACCTGGAACATCTGAACACCTGACTCCCAAACTAACCAACTAACCAACTCACTACATTCGGAGGAGAAATGTTAACCCAAGAAGCAGTCAAAAATGTTGTTCCCCTGGCCCTGGCGGGGGTCGATATTCCGGGGCTGGGGCCAAAAATCCGGGGCAAGGTACGCGACATTTACCGCCGGCAGAAGGATGGCCGGCGGGAGCTGGTGCTCATCACCACCGACCGGCTGTCGGCGTTTGACCGGGTGCTGGGACTGGTCCCCTACAAGGGACAGGTGCTCAACCAGCTTTCGGCCTTCTGGTTTGAGCAGGTGGCCGATGTTATCGGCAGTCACGTTATCGACATCCCCGACCCGAACGTGACCATCGCCCACGAGTGCGAGGCTCTACCGGTGGAAGTGATTGTCCGGGGCTACATCACCGGCGTTACCAAGACCGCGCTGTGGTATCGCTACAGCCTGGGTGAGCGGGTCATCTACGGCCATCATTTTCCCGACGGACTGCAGAAAAACCAGCCGCTCCCCCAACCCATCATCACCCCGACCACCAAAGGCGGCCCCACCGGTCACGATGAGCGGCTCACCTGCGCCGAGGTGGTGGAAAAAGGTCTGCTGGACAAAGCCACCTGGGACCGGGTGCAGGAAGCGGCGCTGGAAATCTTTCGCCGGGGGCAGGCAGTGGCCCGGCGGTCTGGTCTGATTCTGGTCGATACCAAGTATGAATTTGGCCGACTGCCCAACGGCGAGGTGGTGCTGATTGACGAGGTCCACACGCCGGACTCCAGCCGCTTCTGGCGGGCCGACACCTACGAAGCTCGCCTGTCTGCAGGCGAAGAACCGGAAAACTTCGACAAGGAGTTCATCCGCCTGTGGTACGCCGAACAGGGCTACCGCGGCGACGGCGCCCCCCCCGCCTGGAGCGAAGAACTGGCCGTCCAGGCCAGCCTGCGCTACCAGCAGGTCTACGAAATGCTGACCGGTCGGGAATTTGAAGCGGGTGAGTATCCGGCGGA
>RFJV01000060.1 GCA_003694775.1 Chloroflexota bacterium
CATCCCTCATCCTTTTATATCGCCGGTGGTTGGCGTATCAGGCGCAGACGCAGGAAGTCATCCCGAAAGTAAGAACAGGCTTTGAGCAGTGGTTCATTGTTGGGATTGTAGCCAATCTCTTCAAAAACAATCATGGCGGTGCTGTCTGGCGGCAGACGGAGATGTTTAACCACCCAATCCGGGGCCAGCATAGGGGTCAGTTCGGTCAGAAAATAGGCCAGCTCCTGGTGGCAAAAGCGAGGCAAAAATTCAAAAACGGGTTTCAGCAGGTCGTCGGGGGTAAAGGGGGCCTGGATGAGGTGGCGGGGGATGAAGGTCTCGGTGAGGATGACGGGCTGTTCGTCGGCCAGGAAAAGCTTTTTGACCAGCAGGATAGGGACATCGGGCGAGCAGTGCAGAACAGAACCAAGACTGCCGGCGAGGCAGTTTACGGTTTCCAGCAGGCGAACGGTGGGGGTGTGGTTGTAGGCGCGTATCAGGGATTCGTAGGGGGTAATTTCCTGGAGCCGGGTTTTGACCATCAACCCGACCTGGTTGACAAACGTCCCGGCCCCGTGCCGCCGGACTACCACCCCTTCTGCCTCCAGCCGGCTCAGGGCATCGCGAACGGTGTTCCGGCTGACATTCAGCTCGCGGGCCAGCTCGGCTTCGGGAGGGATGCGCCCATCTGCAAATTCAGACCGGTGTATCCGTTCCCGCAGTAATTCCTTAACTTGCTGAACCAGCGAGGTTTTTTTGAGCATCATCATTGATACCGGCAATCCAGCGGCTGAACGGGAAGAAGTCCGGTGAAATAGGTTGGGTGGTAGGACCAATTTTCACAGGGAGCGTAACATGAAGCGGCCCGTTTGTCAAATCGGTTTATCCCTCCGGCGGACGGGAAAACAGGCGCGGCGGCGTGTGCCGCGGCACCACGATTGTCAGCGCCTGGGGAACAATGTCAATTTCTACCGGCGTTGTGCCGATGGTCTCGGCATCCACGTGAACCGGCAGAGGCGTTTTGGCGGAGACGGTCAGCCGGGTAGTGCGGTAAAGGCTGAAATCCGGGTCCTTCACGTGGCGGCGGAAGGTCAGACCCACCAGGTGTTTGATGGTAGACGGCCAGCCGTAGCCGGACATCAGGGCGACATCCAGACAGCCGTCATCCATTTTGGCCTCCGGGGCCATACGCCAGATGCGCCCGTAAAGCTGGCCGTTGCTGGCCACAGCCAGCAAAAGCCGCTTGCTGACCCGCCCTTCATCGGTGGTGATGGTGGCCGGAGTGCCCATAAAATCAAAGGCGACCATCAGGCCGGCAGCAATCCAGCTCAGATAGCTCAGCGAGCGGGGTTGGGCCGGCTTGCGGGCCTGGGTGATGGCCGCATCCAGGCCGATGCCGCTCCACATCAGGAAATACCGCTCCCGCCCCGATTCCAGCCGACAGCGGCCCAGGTCTACCCGGCGCCGCTGTCCGGTCAGCAGGATGTCAGCCGCGTCGATAACCGCCTCGGGGTTGAGCGGCCACCAGATGGGAATACCCACGTCCGCGGCATACACGTTGGCCGTACCGGCCGGCAGAACTCCCAACGCGGTCCGGGTTCCGGCAATCCCGTTGACCACCTCGTTGATGGTCCCATCCCCGCCAATGGCCACGGCAATATCGTAGCCCTGGTCTGCGGCCTGCCGGGCCAGATGAACCGCATCACCGGGGCCGCCGGTTTCATTCCAGGAAACCTGGCATCCATGCTGGCTCAGGTAGCCGGCGGCCCGCTGAACCTGCTTGTGAAAGCCGGTAAAACCGGCCATCGGGTTGAGAATCAGGAAAATTTTCATGTCTGCTTTTTGAAGTCCACAAAACGGTAGCCGACGCCCCGTTCGGTCAGGATGTAGCGGGGATGGCTGGGGTCCGGTTCGATTTTCTGGCGCAGGTAGGTGATGTAAAGGCGCACGTATTGGCTTTCGTCCCGGTATTCGTAGCCCCACACTTTGGAGAGAATCTGTTCGTGGGTCAGGGTGTAGCCGGCGTTCTGCACCAGGTGGTACAGCAGACGGTACTCGGTTGGCCGGAGCTTGACCTCCTTGCCGCCGGCGAACACCTGCCGCCGGTTGAAATCAATCTGCAGGTAGTCGTCAATCACCAGAAGCGACTTGTCCGATGGGGTGTCGGCCTCGGTGCGGCGCAGGACGGCCTTGATGCGGCTGGCTAATTCTCGCGGGCTGAACGGCTTGGTCACGTAGTCGTCCGCGCCCAGCTCCAGCCCCTTCACCTTGTCGCTCTCGTCATCGCGGACGGTCAGCATGATGACCGGCACATTGGAGGTTTCGCGAATGATGCGCAGGGTTTCAAAGCCGTCCAGCTCCGGCATCATCACATCCAGAATGACCAGGTCGGGCAGGTCTTCCCGCACCCGGTCCAGTGCTTCCAGACCATTGCTGGCTTCAATAACCCGGTATCCTTCCAGGTCCAGGTTCATCTGCATAAAACGCCGCATCCGGGCTTCGTCATCAACAATCAGGATGAGTTTGGCATCTTCCTTGGGCATTGGGAACACCTCTTTCGTATAGGGATGAAGG
>RFJV01000424.1 GCA_003694775.1 Chloroflexota bacterium
TGGCTGCGCCCTGTTGGCCCCGGCGGCTGGGGCGACCGGCCGCGGGTCAGGGCGCGGGGGTAAACCCGGTAAAAAAGGAAAACGCGCCCGCGTAAGCGTTCGCGAGCGCGCCGATGAACCTCTCACTGCCAGAGCGGGATTGCGGTCTGCTTTCCGGGATGTATCCCCACGTTTGCATGCCAGTTTCATCCTGCTGATGATGCCTGCATCATAGCACAGGTTGGGGCAGGAGTCAATCTTGAGGGGGGGGCTCCGGCCATTGGATTTTCAGCAGTCCGTTGCCGTTCACTTCCACCGGTATAGGGTCGGCCAGGGCACCGATAAAGTCACCGGTAGCGGTAAAACCGCGCCAGGCCAGGAATGTCCACTGTCCATCGGGGGCCTGAACCAGTTTACCGGCATACAGAGAGCCGTGCCGGTCTCCCACCAGAAACTCATCGGTAAGGTAGGCATAGGGGCCAAGCGGGTTGCGGCTTACCAGGTAGTGGGTTCCGGTTTGGGGCGGCAGGCCGGTGCGCTGAAGGCGTTGGGCGGCGTGTGTGGTGGTGTTGGTAGAAAAGAGCAGATAATAATGGGGGTGGATATTGACCACCTGCGGTACTTCCAGATGTCCAAATTCGCCGGGAGCCGTAACAGGGGGCAGGACTTCCCAATTTATCAGATTGGTAGAGCGAGCATGTCCAATCACCCCCCGTGCATCGGCGGGGCCGGTATTGACGCGGGCAGTGATAAAGGCGTGAAAGTCGCCGGTATCCGGATGCCGGAAAACCCAGGGGTCGCGCCAGGCCTGGTCGTGCCAGGATGTCAGGTCGAGCAGTTCGTAATACTGCGGGTCGGCCTCAATGAGGGGGTTGGCGGGATGTTTTTGCCACCGAACCAGGTCGGATGAAGTGGCCAGGCCGATGCGCTGAACCAGTCCCTTTTCGGCGTGATTGACGCCGGTATAAAACATATACCACAAGCCGTTGTGTTGGATAATACTGCCGGTCCAGGTCGCGGCATCGTCCCAGGCCGGAGCCGGGCCGGGATGCAGAGCATCCGGCAGAATTTCCCAATGGCGCAGGTCTTGTGAAACTGCATGACCAATAGTTGCATTTTGATGGCGTAGTTCTTCTCGCAGAAGTGAGCGAGGTGCTTGCAGATAAAACAGGTGGTAGTCTGGCCCGTTTTGGGCCAGCCAGAAGTCCCAAATCCATTTGTCAGGTATGTAGAGTGTCATAGATGTTATCCCTTGATTCCACTTGAGGCTATGCTTTCGATGAAGGCTCGCTGGAGGGCCAGAAACAGCACCAGAACCGGTACGGTAATGGTAGAGAGATAGGCCATAATTTCACCCCAGGCCACATTCAACTGGAAAAAATACTGCAACCCGACCATTACCGGGCGGTATTCTTCCTGCTGGACAACCATAATAGGCCACAGGTATTGGTTCCACATAGGCAGGAAAGTAAGAATGGCAACGGTGGCAAATACGGGGCCAGAAACAGGGATGATAATACGCCGGTAAATCTGAAACCAGCCGGCCCCGTCGATTCGTGCCGCTTCGACCAGCTCAAAAGGCAGTGATTTAAAGAACTGAACGAACAAGAAGATGGAAAACGCATTGGCAATAAAGGGAATAATTTGCACGTGGTAGGAGTTCAGCCAGCCAAAAACAATTCCATCAGCGCCAATCCATGGTAAACGACTGACCAGCAGGAGCAGAGGAATGGCAATTGTTTCAAAGGGGACAATAAAGGTGGCGATGATGATAGACAGCACTACGCCTTGCCCTCTCCAGCGCAGGATGGAAAGAGCGAAGGCGGCCATTGAGTTAACCACCAGTCCTAGAATGACGGTAATGCTGGTCACCAGCAGAGAGTTAAGGATGAACCGTTCGGTGGGGGCGCGCTCAAAGGCTTCAACATAGTTCTGAAACGAAAGTTCTCCCACCGGCAAAAATGCGCGTAGAGAGGAGGTATCCTGCAGTATCTGGAGGTCGGGTTTAAAGGAAGAAACTACCATAAACAGAATGGGAAAAAAGAATACAACCCCCAGAAGAGTCATCAGCAGGTAGCGAATAACCAGGAAAACGTTGTGCCAGCGTCCTTTAACCCTTTTTACCGTCATCAGTCTCTCTCCCTGGTGAGATAGCGCTGAATGAGCGCCACAGACAGCACCATAATGAAGAATACTACCGAGATAGCCGAGCCGTAAGCAATATCCTGCTTTTCAAAACCTCGCTGGACCGCTTGAAAAATGACTGTGGTGGTTGCATTGAGCGGGCCGCCGCGGGTCATCACATCAATCTGGGTAAACAGGCCAAAGGCCTGCATCGTAATGGTGACCAGAACAAACACGGCGGTATTTCGCAGGCCGGGCCAGGTAACATACCGGAACTGCTGCCAGCCGTTTGCCCCTTCTACTGAAGCGGCTTCGTACAGCACAGGAGGGATGGTTTGCAGACCAGCCAACCAGATAACCATATGGAAGCCGACTCCTTGCCAGATGGACATGGCCATAATAGCCGGGAGAGCGGTGGAAGGGTTGCCCAGCCAGTCGATGGGTTCGAATGCGCCAAAGGTAATGAACTGCAGAACATTGTTCAGCAGGCCGTTCTGCCCATCGTAGATAAAACGCCACAGAATGGAGACCACCACCAGCGAAACCACCACCGGCATAAAGTAGATGGTGCGGAAGATATTGACCCCTGTGGTACGCTGATTAACAATCAGGGCCAGGACAAGTCCTAGCCCGCCCTGCACCGGTACAACCACCAGGGCAAACAGGAAAGTGTTGTATAGGGAGCGGAGAAAAACCGGGTCTCCGGCCAGCAGGACCCAGCGTTTTTGGCCGATATTCCAGGCCAGCCATTGTTTTAGCCCGTTGTATTGGGGATAGTCCGGATTGTTGCGGGTAAATTCCCGCACCCGTGGATAAATCAGCTTGTTGTTTTCATCCCGAACCGGTTCACCTGTGGCTTCATTGGTGAGGGGCTCCAAAATAAGAAGCCGCACAGTTAAAAGACGGGAAAAATTGCGCAGGCCGACATATTCGGTGGGGTTGGGAGAAATCAGCCGCTGGTTGGTAAAGGCAAATACAAAGGCCAGAAAAAAGGGGATAATTAGAAAGGTCAGCAGGAGAAAGATAGCCGGACTGGCCATTAACCAACCGGTTATGACCTCGGTACGGCGGTCGTTCAGGGATAGGGTGGCCCAAAACCCGGTTCTTTTTCTGCTAATCTCGGTTGCAGTTGTCATCTTGCACCTCGGGTCAAGGGGCAGTGGGCACACAAAGCCCACTGCCCGTGAGGAGAAATCTGCCGCAGGATTAATCCTGGAAGCCGTATCCTCCATTGGCTTCGATATCAGCATCTATTTCGTCTACGGCAGCGTCGAGGGTCGCTTCCACATCAGCGCCGTTGGCGATATCGGCCAGCGCCTTCTCAAAGATGAGGGCCATCGTGGGGTAGCCGGGCGTCGGCGGACGGATGAGAGCCTGTTCCTTGCTCAAGTCAAAGAAGACCTCCAGCGGGCCGCCAGGGGCATAGTTTTTGGTCATTGCCGCGGCGGAGCGGGTCGACGGGATGAGACCGATACCATCGGAGAAGGCCGCCAGATACTTGTCCTGAATGGCAAATTCGATGAACGCATTGGCGCCATCTTTATGCTGGCTGGTGGCAGACACGCCGAACTGCCAGGAAGCGGCCCCGATTTTGGGCCCATGTCCAAAATCGGGGGCCGGCAGGAAGAGCATGTCGTCACCATACTTTTCCAGGGGAGGTAAAGCGGCCCAGTTGCCGTTCCACTGCAGGGCATATTTACCCTCGAGGAAGCCGGTTTCGCGGTCGGCTCCATCCTGAGAAGTGCCGGGTACAAGCCCTCGCTCAAACAGGCTTTGCCACCATTTGCCGAATTCTATGGCTTCCGGCCCGTTGAGTGCACCTTCTGCCGTCAGGAAGGTGGAGCGGTCAATCATATCGCCGCCAAAACTTTGCAAGAAGGGGGAGAAAGCGTAGGGATACCATTCGCCGGTCCAGGCCATGCCCAGGTCCAGGGCGTATTCAAACTCACCGGAATTCTGCAGGGTTTCCAGGGCGGCATCAAATTCGTCTTTGGTCCACGGTTTGTCCAGGGTGGGAATACGGATGTTGTATTTTTCCAGAACAGAACGGCGGGCATAGATAGCGACGGCCGCATCCCACAGACCAACCGAGTAGACTTTGCCATCCCATTTCCCAATGGCCCCGGGCAGGAAGCCATCCAGCGCCCCTTCGGAAAGCTCCAGGGGAGCCAGGTAGCCAGACCAGGCCCAGTTGGGCATCACCGGGCCGTCCATGTCGATAATGTCCGGTAGATTGCCGGCCAGAGCCGCGGCTACAATTGATTCGTTGTAGCTGGCCTGGGGAAAGTCCTGCATCTCTACGACCCATTGGTCTTGGGAGCTGTTGAAGTCCTCGATAATTTGAAGCAGGATGGCCCGTTCTGTTTCGTTGCCAGCCCCGTGATACCAGAGGCTTAGTTTGATGGGGTCCGCCTTGGATGGTTCGGCCGATTGGGCAGGGGCTTCGGTGGGTTCAGGGGCTGTCGTTGGCGCTTCTGCCGCCGGTTTTTCTTGAGCGGCTGGGGCCGCCGGTTCTGGTTGACTGCCACCACAGGCGGCCAGCAGGACCAGAGCAATCAGCAAAAAAACAAGAGTGTATAGTCTGGTTTTCATTATTGTTTTCTCCTCGTATAAAATAACGTTGGGGTAGGGCGGCATTAATGTCGCTCTACGGATTTTCTGCTTTTTACCAGGCTAGTAATACGTATTACCAATCAGTAAAAAATTTTTGTACCTTCGATATCCTCACCTCCTCGTTGCAAGATATCGGCCAATGACACCTACACGGAGTGGCGAAGTACGAGGGGACAGGCAATAGTGTGCTGGACGGGGGAAGAAGGAGCCGGGGCGTCGATATTTTCAATGAGCTGGAGTAAATGTTGGGCGGCCCACCAGCCCATTTGGTAATGGGGTAAGGCAACAGTGGTCAGACCGGGGCGGAGGATGTCGGCAATGATTTCCTGGTTGTCAAAGCCGATAACAGCCACATCGTCTGGAATGGACAGGCCAAGCCGATGCAAGGCCTGGTAGGTATCCATCGCCATCCGGTCGTTGAAGCAAAAAATTGCCGTGGGTGGATTAGCTAGATGCATCAGCTGGTAGGTGGCTTCGTAGCTGTTGAATCCGGACGGCCCGGCCCCGGCAATCTGCACCAGGGTTTCGTCAAAGGGGATGTGGTAATCGGCCAACGCTTTTTTGTACCCGGCCAGCCGGCCCCGTGTTGCCGGGATGTCATCTTTATTGTTGATGAAGGCAATTCGTCGATGACCGGCTTTGATGAGTGTTTCCGTGGCTGTGTATCCCCCCTGAACTTCATCTGGGGTTACCGAGGGCAGGGAGCGGTCCGGAATAAAACAGTCCAGCAGAACAGTAGGAACTTCATGGATGATGGAGGGCGGAGATACAGACCGGTGGTACATCGCGGCATAAATGATACCCTCAACCTGCCGCTCCAGCAGAGTTTCAATCGCCGCTTCTTCCAGCCGGGCATCAGCGCCGGTGTTGACCAGCAACAGCAGATTATCCTGCTCCCAGGCGGCATCCTGCGCCCCCTGAATCATCTGTCCGGCGTATGGGGTAGTGGCAACTTCATCGGAGATAAAACCAAGGGTATGGGTCCGGCTGGAACGCAAACTGCGGGCCATTGCGTTGGGCCGGTAGCCTAACTGCTCAATGGCCTTCCATACTCTTTTGCGGGTTTCGGGGGGAATATTGGCCGATTCAACATTGTTCACTACAAACGAAACAGTGGTTTGCGACACGCCGGCCAGACGGGCAACATCGTTCATTGAGGGGCGTTTTCGGCGTGAACGTTGGGCGGCCATAATGAAAAATCTCTCTAGTAAAACGTATTACTAATAGGTATTAGTATAATATCACACCTGATTGGATTTGTCAAGAGCGAGTTCGTCCAGGGGTGCGTTTTAAATTTTTGATGGATTTTGCGTTTCTGGCCGTCCGCGAATACAACACGAA
>RFJV01000425.1 GCA_003694775.1 Chloroflexota bacterium
AGGCCCAGCATGAACTGGTCATATCCAAACAGAATATGGTGGTTTTTGCCGATGAAATCGGCTTTCTGATGTCGTACAAGCAGGAAGCCCTGCGCAGTTGTATTGACCGGGGTCCTCGCGGTCCATATGCCGAAAATTTTGTCGCCACCGTAGAATCGATTACGGAAGATGGTATTGAAGATGTCTACGACGTGACCGAGCCGCTGACCCACTCCTTTATTGGGAATGGTCTGGTGCTCCATAACTGCGGCGAACAGGGTTTGCCTGCCTGGGGCGTGTGCAACCTGGGCGCGCTCAACCTGGCAAAGTTTGTCAAGGATGACGAGGTAGATTGGGACACTCTCCGCCGGGCCGTACGGTACGCGGTTCGCTTCCTGGATAACGTCATCGATGCCACACCCTATTTCTTTGCAGAAAACAAGCGCCAACAGCTCAGCGAGCGGCGGGTCGGGCTGGGTACGATGGGCCTGGCCGAGATGCTCATTCGCCTCAAAATCCGGTACGGCAGTCCGGAATCGGTGGAATTCCTCGACAAGCTGTACCGCTTCATCGCGGTAGAGGCTTACCTGGCCTCCACCGACTATGCCGAGGAAAAAGGCCCCTTCCCCAAATTTGAGGCCGACAAGTTCCTGCAGAGCGGTTTTATGCAGGGTATGCCGGAGCCGGTGCGCGAGGCCGTCCGGCAGAAGGGTATCCGCAATGTGACCCTGCTGACCCAGGCCCCTACCGGCACTACCGGCACGATGGTCAACACCTCTACCGGTATCGAACCGTTCTACTTCTGGACCTTCCAGCGCAAGGGGCGAATGGGGATTCACGAGGAGCGAGTCAAAGTGTACGAAGAGTGGGTTACGGCCCATCCCGATGAGCCTCTGCCGCCGTACTTCGTCACCGCGATGGACCTGACCCCCGAAGAGCACGTCCGGGTGCAGGCCGCCATTCAGCGGTGGGTCGACTCCAGCATCAGCAAGACCTGCAACACCCCCAACAGCTACACCGTGGAGCAGACCCGCAAGCTGTACGAACTGCTGTACGACCTGGGGTGCAAGGGCGGCACCATCTACCGGGATGGTTCCCGCGATGAGCAGGTGCTCAACCTGAAGAAAGACCAGCCTGCCGACACGCCGAAAGCGCCGGAAATTAAATGGCGTGCTCGACCCGCCACCCTGCACGGCAACACCTACCGCAAGAATACTCCCATCGGCACGGCCTACATCACCGTCAACGCCAACGGCGGCGGCAACCGGGAGCCGTTTGAGGTGTTCATCAATGTGGGCAAGGCCGGTAGCGACGTGGCCGCGGATGCCGAAGGGCTGGGCCGGCTGATTAGCCTGATTCTGCGGATGCCCAGCCCGCTGACCCCCACGGAGCGGGTGCAGGACATCGTGGCCCAACTGCGGGGGATTGGCTCCGGACGGGCACAGGGGTTCGGTAAGAACCGGGTGATGAGCCTGCCCGACGCGGTGGCCCAGGTGCTGGCCGAGCACGTCGGCCTGACCGACTCGGTAGAACTGCCCGGCCTGCCGGATATGGACGAAAGCGCCCAGCTCAGCTTCCTCAAGGGGGATTTCTGCCCCAGCTGCGGCGCGGCTACCCTTCTGCACATCGAGGGGTGTAAAAAGTGCCACAACTGCGGCTACAGCGAGTGCTGAACGGGTTAGCCGGAAAAAATAAAGGTTGAAGCAAAAAGGTAAAGACGGGAGAGCAGAAGCCGCTCTCCCGTCTTTATCGTCTCCTCTTGCCGGTTTAGACTGCCGCCAGCCGGCGCAGGTGGGTGACAATGGCCGTGCCCACTTCCGCAGTGGTGGCCTGCCCTCCCAGGTCCGGGGGCAGAACCTGCCCATCGGCGGTGGTCTCCCGGATGGCCTGCATTATCAGTGCCGCGGCTTCGGCTTCGCCGAGGAACTCCAGCATCATCGCCCCGCTCCAGACCATAGCAATGGGGTTGGCAATGCCCTTACCGGCGATGTCCGGCGCAGAGCCGTGAATCGGCTCGAACATAGAAGGATAGGTACGTTCCGGGTTAAGGTTGCCGCTGGGAGCCATCCCCAGACTGCCGCAAATGGCCCCGCCCAGGTCGCTCAGGATGTCGGCAAACAGATTGGAGGCGACCACCACATCCAGCGAGTCCGGGTGCAGGACAAAGCGGGCGGCCATTGCGTCCACCAGCACCCGCTCCACGGCAACATCCGGATACTGCGCGGACAGGTCGGCAAAGATTTCGTCCCACAGGGTCAGGGTGTGCCGCTGGGCGTTGGATTTGGTCACACTGGCCAGCTTCTTTCTGCGGCGGCGGGCCAGCTCAAACGCATAGCGGATAATCCGCTCTACGCCTGCCCGGCTGAAGATTGCCGTCTCTACCGCCACTTCGATGGGCAGTCCCCGGTGGGCGCGTCCGCCGGCGCCGGTATATTCCCCCTCGGTATTCTCCCGCACCACAATGAAGTCAATATCGCCTGCCTGCCGGCCCCGAAGCGGGCTGGTCACGCCGGGAAGCAGAAGGCTGGGCCGGAGGTTGGCGTACTGGTCAAAGCCCTGGCAGATGGGCAGGCGCAG
>RFJV01000426.1 GCA_003694775.1 Chloroflexota bacterium
CATCCCGACCGTTCCGCCGCCCACCGCCACCCCCCTGCCCGCGGTGGTGCTCAAGCCAACGCCCACGCCGGTCAAAATTCCGCCGACCCCCACCCCCCGACCTACACCGACTCCCACGCCTGTACCGACCCGCACCCCAACCGGCCAGGCCCAGACCGACATCCAGGTCACCCCGACACCCACCGAACCCCCGCGGCCCGTGGATGATATGGTCCTCATTCCTGCCGGTCCATTCATCTTTGGCTCGGACGATTTTGAGCCGAACGAATCACCCCAGCAGGTGGTCGACCTGCCGGCTTTTGAAATTGACCGCTTTGAAGTGACCAACGATGACTTCATGCTCTTTGTCAACGCCACCGGCTACCAGACCGAAAATGAGCGCAAGGGAGCCAAGAAAACCTGGCAGAGCTACCTGGACGGCAGGGGAAATCACCCGGTGGTCAAAGTTACCTGGAACGACGCGGTAGCCTACTGCGAATGGCTGGGGAAACGATTACCCACCGAAATGGAATGGGAAAAGGCCGCCCGTGGAGAAAACGGCAATATCTTCCCCTGGGGCAACACGTTCGACCCGTCGCGAGCTAACGTCAAAGAAACCGGCATCCGCGGCACGGTGGCCGTGGGCAGTTTTCCTGCCGGGGCCAGCCCCTACGGCGTAGAAGATATGGCCGGCAACGTCTGGGAATGGACCGCCGACCCGTACCAGCCTTACCCCAACAGCACCTACCAGGATAAGTTCTACAGCGATGACCTGCGCGTTACCCGCGGGGGCGGCTGGTTTGATGACGAGGCCCAGGTGCGCGCTTCTAACCGCTCCGCCGCCGCCCTGGACGCGGCCAACGATGACCTGGGCTTTCGCTGTGTGCGTTCAGCGGATTAACGAGGTGGGGACACCAGAGTCCCTGCTTCGGTTGAAATATCCAGGGTTGCTAACCGCAATCCGTATTCAGTTCAGCCCGCATTACAAGGAGGTGAATCTATCGAGGAAGAAAAACAATTACCAGCGCTGGTGATAATATCTTCTGTAAACCATTATTTTCTAAAAAAGGGAGGCATACAGGTATGTCGAAAAAATTAACCCGATTTGTAGCGGTGTTGCTGTTGATTGCCCTGCTCATTCCTGCGGCAGGAGCCACTTTTGCCCAGGGCGTGGCCTGTGAAGAAGATTACAGCGTCCAGGCCGATGACTGGCTGAGTAAGCTGGCCGACAAATTCTACGGCGACGTGCTGGCCTATCCGGCCATCTTCGAAGCCACCAACGCCGCGGCCAAGGCGGACCCCAGCTACGCCACCATCGAAAACCCGGACCTGATTGAAGTCGGCTGGAAGCTGTGCATTCCCAGCGCCGAAGATGCCCAGGCCCTGCTGGCTGGCGAATCGATGATGGGCGGCGAAATGATGGCCGAATCTGGCGGCGAGGCCTTCAACTTTGTCCTGGTTCCCAAGAACCTGGGCAACCCCTACTTTGACACGGCCAATGTCGGCGCGCAGGAAGCCGCCGCCGAACTCGGCGTCAATGTTACCTATCAGGGGTCTGCTACCGCAGATGCTACGGAGCAGATTCAGCTCCTCAACTCCCTGATTGCCCAGCAGGTAGATGGTCTGGCCGTATCTGCCAATGACGCGGACGCGCTGGTACCAACCGGCAAAGCGGCGATGGAGGCCGGAATTCCCGTCGTCAGTTGGGACTCCCAGATTGCCCCCGGTGGGCGCAATGTCCATGTGAACCAGGCTGTGGCCGAAGACATTGGCCGGGTACAGGTGCAAATCATCGCCGACCTGATTGGCGGCGAAGGGCAGATTGCCATCCTCAGCGCCACCTCAACCGCTCCCAACCAGAACGAGTGGATTGAGTGGATGAAGGATGAACTGTCGAAGCCGGAATATGCCAACATCGAGCTGGTCGCCATTGTGTACGGCGATGACGAGGACGAGAAGAGCTACAACGAAGCCCAGGGGCTGATGAAAACCTATCCTGAGCTGAAGGGCATCATCTCCCCCACCACCGTGGGGATTGCCGCCTCGGCCCGTGCAGTGCAGGATGCCGGCAAAGTGGGCCAGGTATTCGTCACCGGTCTGGGAACTCCCAACCAGATGCGCGAATACGTCAAGAGCGGTGCCGCACCCAAATTTGCCCTCTGGAACCCCGCCGACCTGGGATACCTGTCCATCTACACCCTCTACGCCATCGCCAGCGGACAGATTGAAGGCAAGCCCGGCGATACCTTCAACGCCGGCAAACTGGGCCAGTACACCATCGACGAAAACGGCGTTGTCCTGCTTGGCCCGCCCACCATTTTTGACATCAACAACATCGACGACTTCAACTTCTAAAAACTCCTCCTGATGAAGCAGGCCGCGGTCTCGCGGCCTGCTTCACTTCCACAAGTTTTTTAACCTGTCTCCGCCGCGCAGGAAGCTGTGCGGCGGAGACAGGTTAAAAATGCGTAGGGCGACATTAATGTCGCCCCACAAAGGCTATTTCATAGAGGAGTCAGAGTGATGTCTGATAAAGCCTACGAAGCACTGGTAGAAACCCTGACCGCTCGCGGCATCGACGTGGAGCAGGTCAAAAACAGGCTGAAGAAACAGCACATAGAAACCCCAAGCTGGGGTTATGCCAACAGCGGCACCCGCTTTAAGGCTTTTGCCTGGCCCGGCGCGGCAGTCACCACTCGCCAAAAGCTGGACGATGCGGCGATGGTGCACAAAATGACCGGCATTACCCCCACCGTAGCCGTACACATCCCCTGGGACCGCCCCGAAGACGATGATTACAACGGTATGTGCCAGTACGCCGAGGCGCAGGGTATCCGCATCGGCGCGGTAAATCCCAATGTCTTTCAGGACGATGAATACAAGTTGGGGTCGCTCGGCAATCCGGACCCGGCAGTCCAGGAAAAAGCGCTGGACCACATCCTGGAATGCTGTGAAATTATGCCCAAACTCAAAAGCAGTATCCTCAGCCTGTGGTTTGCCGACGGGACAAACTATGCCGGGCAGGACAGTTTGCGCGCCCGCAAACGCCGCTTCGAGGCCGGACTGGAAACCGTTTACAAACATCTGCCGCCCAACAGCCGGATGCTGATTGAGTACAAATTCTTTGAACCGGCCTTCTACAGCACCGACATTCCAGACTGGGGAACCGCCTATGCCTGGGCGCTCAAACTCGGTCCCCAGGCCCAAGTACTGGTCGACCTGGGACACCATGCCCAGGGCGTGAATATCGAGCAGATTGTCGCCTTCTTGCTGGATGAGGGCCGGCTGGGCGGCTTTCACTTCAACAACCGCAAATATGCCGACGACGACCTCATGGTTGGCAGTGTGAACCCGTACGAACTGTTCCTCATTTACAATGAACTGGTCGCCGCGGAGCAAAGCGAAGATGAACAGGTCCGGCAGACCGCCCACAATGTGGCTTATATGCTGGACCAGTGCCACAACATCGAGGGCAAGATTGCCCCGATGATTTACTCGGTGCTAAACTGCCAGGAGGCGTATGCCAAAGCCTTGCTGGTTCCCCGGCAAGCGCTGGCCGACGCCCAGCAAGCCGGCGAAGTGCTGGCCGCCCATACCATTCTCACCGACACCTTCCGGCTGGACGTCCGCCCCCTGCTGGCCCAGGTACGCCGGGAAATGGGCGTCCCGGAAGACCCGATTGCCGCCTACCGGGCCAGCGGCTACGAAGAAAAAATTCGCCGGGAACGCGGTACAGCCGCGGCCAGTGGAGGCTTCCAATAAACCGGCCCCGGCAGGTTATTACTCACAGGATGCTATCATGGATGACACCCTAAACCAGCTGATTACCCTGTCCCAACATCTCGGCGACCCGGCCAACGATTACGTCATCCTCGGCGAGGGC
>RFJV01000427.1 GCA_003694775.1 Chloroflexota bacterium
CCCCCTCCCCTCTCCCGCCGGCGGGAGAGGGGAGGGGGTGGCGAACATCGTGAGCCGGGGGAGGGGTGAGGGTTGAACAGCCCGCACCTGAACAGATACGTATATTTTTACGACCCGCCGCCTTCCGCCTCCGGCGTGGGCGTTGGCGCTTCTTTCAGGAAGTCCTGCCGGGTTTTGTTAGCGAACGTATCCCCGGTAAAGGCCGACACCCGCACGTAGTAGTCGGAATTGGAAGCCTTGACCACGTAGCTTTTCTCTTCTGTACCTGCCGGCGCGCCGAAGGTGAGAGTATACTCGCCGTCTCCCGTTTTCACCGTTACCACCGCGGCCGGCTGGTCCAGCCCAAACGAAGCCTTCGCGGTTTTGCCCAGCGGCTCGGTCATCCGCACCGCGGCGGCGTAGTTGACCAGCGTCCGCACCGCGTCCTCGTCCAGCGTTTCCCCCGCCGACAGGCCGGCCATTGTCCACCGGTCGTCCTGCTTTTCAAATTCAAAAACGCCGTTGGCGTTCTCCAGCTTCAGGGCCACCGTCGCCGTGGTGGGCACGGAAAAATAGAGCGTATCAATCCACCGGCTGACGGCGGTATCGGCATCCCACACATTGAGGGCATTGGTCAGGTACACGTTGGGGTCCGGGTCGACCCGCACGTGCGTGGCCCCCGCGCCGGCAGAACTGCCCACAAACAGCCGGCGGCTTTCCCCGCCGGAGAGGGTCAGCTCCAGCAGACGGTTGTAATCGTTTTCCGCTACCTTCAGCCGTTTGTGGCTGGCCTCGGTGCGGGTGACCAGCCGGTTGGCCTGGATTTTTTCCACCTTGTCCAGAAACTCCGTCACCCGGTCGGTCTGGGCGGGGAAGTCATCCGCGTCGGGCAGAACCCACTGCTCGTCCTTTTTAGCCAGGGTCACCTGGTTGCCGTCGGCATCGCGGATGGTCAGGCCGGTGACTGCCGCGGCCTGAAAATCACCCAGCAGGGGCCCGCCTTTGGCCTCGCCGGCCTGCCGCGGCCAGAACACAAACCCCACCAGGGCCAACTGCACCACCAGAATACCCAGCAAAATCTGGTTCAGCCGGTTGTTCATTGTTCGCCTCCTTCAGCCAGCACTTCCACCGGAACCAGCTCCATCGGTGCTTCGTTCTGCTGGCGAATACGCCAGATAACGCCGATGGCAACCACTGCCAGCAGGGCCAGGGCATAGTTCAGCCCCTCCCAGAACGATTCCTGCCGCTCGGTGAGCGGGTTCAGCACCCGCGCCGACGTGCCCCGCGCCCGGATGGTCAGCAGGTCCAGGTCCTCCACCGACCAGTCCACCGCGTTCTGCATAAACTTCAGGCTGTTCAGGTAGCGGTCGCCGGACAGGCTGGCGGACAGGTCGAACACAATGTCGTTGAGGAACTCGGCACTGCCAATGACCACCAGCCGGGCCGTATCGGGCGATGATTCCAGGGTGCCCACGGTTTCGGGCTGGGCGGTGTCTCCGGCAGAAGCCTGCTGGGCCAGCGGGTCGGCATTATCCTGCCCCTCCTGTTGGGTCAGCGGCGAGGGCTTGTCCTTAAAGTAGCTCTCGAACACGCCCTGCACCGCCACCGCCAGCGGGTACGATTTCTGCTCCCCTTCGATGGGGAAGCCGAGTTCCGGGTAAGCATCCAGGTCGGGCTGGATGTTGATATTGCTTCTCAGCCACGAGTGGGGACTGGACTTGAGCAGAACCGTTACCTGTCGGTCGGCATTTTTGCTCTCGTCGACCTGCACCGGCGACACCCAGTTCAGCGTGACCGCCGGCAGGTTCGCCAGAATCGGGCTTTGCCGGTCCATCCCGTCGGGACGCACGTCCACAAAGAAGGGGTAGTTGATGGCCTGGATTTCGCGCACCACCACTCCGCCCAGGTTGCGGTCTACCTGTACGGGGAACGGCTCGTTCTGCGGGTCCATGACCATTGCCTCTTCCACGTTGATGCCGTAGCTGGCCAGCATATCGCGCAGGCCATCGTCCACCTTCTGGATACCCAGACTGCCGGTGAACGGGTCGGGGTTGAGTACATAGTTCCCCGCGGCCACCACCACCGAGCCGCCCCGCATCAGGTACTGGTCGATGGCGTACCGCTCTTTGTCGGTCATTCCCTGGGGAGCGATGACCACCAGCACGTCTACATCGGGCGGAACCTGCCCGCTGGAAAGGTCAACCCGGCGGACGCTGTAATCCTGCCGCAACTGCTCCAGAATGGTGTTGTACTGCTTGATGGAAGCCTGCATCTGCCCGAACTGGTTGGGGATGGGCTGGTCGGGCGGAGTCCACACACCGACCACCTTCAGGAAGCCGGTGGACGACCGCTTGAGCGCGGCTTCGATGCTGGTGCGCACCGCGGCTTCGGTGATTTCGCCGGACGGGACCAGCAGTTGGGGTTGCTGGTCGCCAATCTGCAGGAGCATATGCAGGTAGTAGGTTTGCGGCGAAAACAGCCCCGCGGCAATGGGCCGCAGGCCGTACTGCTCCTGCAGGGTTTGCCGGTTTACCGGGCTGTTGGGGTCGTCCACGTTGACGGTTTCAAAGGTAAATTTGCCGTTCGACTCGCCGGCGACGGCCTGGGCGGCCTTCTGGATGACCTCCGGCGCGTCGGCCAGCCATTGGGGCAGGGTGTCGGGCGTGACGTACAGGGTCAGCTTGACCGGCCCCTCCACCGA
>RFJV01000428.1 GCA_003694775.1 Chloroflexota bacterium
GCCGAGGGGACGGGTGTCGGTGTGTCGGTTGGGACAGGGGTCTCGGTGGGGGTGGGCGTTGGCAGGGGCGTAGGGGTTGGCGTGGGAGTGGGGATGTCAACAATCCCCGGCCCGATGTTGAACGGGACGCCCTGCACCGCCAGGCCGCTGGAGGCGCGCACCTGCAGAGGTGTGTCCCGCTCCTTGACAATGGTGATTTCGGCCACCCCGCCGACCGTCTGGGCCGTTAGCGGCTCCAGCGACAATCCTTCCAGCGGATAAAACCGGAAAAAGTCAACCAGCGTACCGTCCGGTACCGGATGCCCGTACCGGTCTACGATAACGTTGGTGCGGAATACAATCGCCTCGCCAACCTGCAAATCCAGCGTTGAGACCGGTTCTTCGGTCTGCTCCAGGGATACGGCGGTGCCATCGGCGCCAACACGGGCGATAGGGGTCAGGGTGATGGTCTGGTTGGGATTGGGGCTGAGGTCCAGCGGCCCAATGGCCGGAATCGTCACCGGCGACGCGCCTTGCGGCTGGAACTGCTGGAACAGCAGACGGGCCGCGGTTCTGATGTAAGCCGGCTGTTTGCTGTAGAAGGCATAATAGGCAGTCAATTGGCTGATTTCGGTTTCGTCCAGAAAGTAGGGTGCGTCAAAGGCAAACAGCACCAGCGTTTTACCCCGGACGGCATCGTACCGGTTGCGCAGTAAATCCCTGACCGCGGTGGAGGGGGGAAAAGTTTCCGGGTCCACACTCAGCATATTGAAGATAATCCAGTCGGCATCGGCAATCAGCCGGGCCACTCTGTTCTGGGCCGGGGCAGGGGTGGGCGTGGGGGTAGGTGTTTCCACAGGGGAAACCGTGGCTTCCGCTCCCGGTGGCGGTGAAGCCGCGGCGGCAAACTGCTGAAGCTCGGAAAAAGTGAGACTGCGAATCTGGGCCGGGCTTATCTGGCCGGTGGCATCGGGGCCAAAAAGCTGGAGGATAACCTGCTCCAGGGCGTCGGTTTCGATAAGGGGAAAGTTGGGGCAGGTGGGGCACTCCCGTCCAAGCCGGTCGTCGGTAAAAATCAGGATGCTGTCGCCCGGCTGGGGCGGCGCCGACAGCGGCGGCGTACCTTCCCGCCCCAACGGTGTGACCAGCGTTGCCGCTTGCTGGGCAATTTCATCGACATCCAGGGTGACGGTGGTTAGCTGTTTGAGATTCTGGTCCGCGTTTTGAAAGTGGGATTTCAGCAGGTCGTCCCCGTAGATTTTTAGCTTGGCCTTGATAATGCGGCGGACGGCGCGGTCTACCGCGGCCTGGAAGTTGGGGTCGCTGGCGTATTTTTCCCGGAAAAAGCGGATGGCATCGACGATGTTATCGAACTCGGTATCCGGCTGGCCGGGAAAGGCAAAATCGACCAGCAGGAGCAGGTCACTGCCGGCCAAAAAGGCATCCTGGGCCAACCGGCGGTCGGGGAAGCTGTCTGGCGCGGCGGCAATACCCTCCAGCGCGGCCGGCACCCCCAGCGGCGCGCTGACCACCAAACCGCCGGCGGTGCGCCAGGGGGTCAGTTCCTTGAGGGCCAGCAGGGTGGGCAGGTTGCGGGCGTCGAGGCTGATGGGGACCGTGCCGGGCAGGCCCTGGTAGCGCACGTGCGCGGTCATCAGACCATCGGTGACCCCATCGGCAGGCGAACCATCAGCGGGCAGGCGGGTCACCTGGAAAAATGGGAACAGCTCGGTCTGGCGCATGTCATCCAGCGATTTCAGGATAGTAGGGACGCCCTGGTTGATGCGGCGGTCACTGCTTCCAAAACCGGGGAAATGCTTGGCAATGGTCAGCACCCGCCGGCCGCTTCCCTGGTGTACGCCCTCGATGTACGCCTTGCCCAGCTTGCCCACCCAAAAAGGATGCCCACCAAAAGTGCGCGTCCCCAGCGATACCCCTCGCTCCGGGCGCGGGTTGTCGAGCACATCCAGCGGAGGGCCTAACAGCATGTTGACCCCCATCAGCGACAGCTCCATGCCCACGGTTTGCCCCACCTGCCGGGCGTACTCCTCGTTCCAGGTTGCCCCCAAAGCCATCTGGCTGGGCAGTTCCACCAATCCGCCGCGAATCTGGGTGTACGGGAATCCGTTGCCCTCCTGCTCCACGGCAATAAACAGCGGCAGGGGCACAAATGTGTTATCGGGTGTTGGCGTCAGTACAGAAGGCGTGATGGTTGGCGTGATGGGGGGCACAGCCGGCTGAATTTCGGTGAAAGCCGGAATGGTCAGGGTGGCGGTGGGCGGCGGTTCCTGGGCCAGCCTTTGCAGAGCATTGGTCAGGGCAATCACCTGGGCCGGAGTTCCCGAATCGTTGCTGAAGTTCTGGTGGGCCGCGGAAATCACCACCCCACCGATGCGGTACTGCCGAATCAGTTGGGCGATGCGGTCGTCTGTGCCCACACTGCGCCCGCGAAAAGAAACAACAAACAACTGCCCCACCCGCTCGTCGGGGGTGAGGGCGTTGAAAATAGCCTCAACGCGGGCATCCGGGGCCGGTCCCTGGGCCGCAACCGGCAAAGCACCGCGCAGGAGTACCGTTATTACGGTAAGGGTCAAACACAGCCGCCAGATATGCGGTTGGAAGCGAAACCAACGGGCAAAAATTTTTTTGGGCATGGGCGGTTTATTTAACGGAAGTATACCGCCAATCGCGGGCCTCGTCAACAGAACACAGAGGCGATTGCCCCGGCTCCGAAATTCGATTATAATCTCTCCAGCATTATACCAGCAAGGAGTATCCTATCTTGGCGAAGTCTACCCAACAAAGCACGCAGTACCGCCGCATCACCGGCATGCGGGATGTATTGTTTGAGGAACAGCGCTACTGGCGTTTTATCTACCAGAAAATTCAGGAAACGGTAGACCTCTTTGGCTACCAGCGTATCGACACGCCGGTGCTGGAGCCGGCCCAGCTTTTTATCCGCGGGGTAGGGCAGGGGACAGACATTGTGGAAAAGGAGATGTACCTGTTTGAAGACCGCGACGGCGACTGGCTGGCCCTGCGCCCGGAGTTTACCGCCGGCATTATGCGGGCCTACATCGAAAACGGCCTGCACACCCTGCCGGCTCCCCTGCGCCTGTGGACCATCGGGCCGCTGTTCCGGCACGAACGGCCCCAGGCCGGGCGGTATCGCCAGCATACCCAGTTCGATATTGAAGTCATCGGGGAGCAGGACCCGGCAGTGGATGTGGAAATTATCAGCGTGGCCCTGCACCTTTTTACCAGCCTGGGTTTTAAAGGGTTGCGGCTGTATGCCAACTCCACCGGCTGTCCGGCCTGCCGACCGGGCTACGTGCAGAAGCTGGTAGATTACTTTACCGCCTATGCCGACACCCTGCCGGCGGATGACCAGATGCGGCTGAAGAAAAATCCCCTGCGCATCCTGGACAGCAAAGAGGAGGCCACCCGCCCCCTGCTGGAAAATGCGCCCCGCATCACCGACCATCTCTGCCCGGACTGTGCCGCTCACTTTGAACGCTTCCGGGATTACCTGGACGCCATCGACCAGCCGTACCAGGTCGATTTCCGGCTGGTGCGAGGCCTGGATTACTACACCAAAACGGTGTTTGAAATCAAAGCCGACGGCCTGGGCAGTCAGGATACTATCTGCGGCGGGGGTCGCTACGACGGCCTGATTGAAGAGTTGGGAGGCAAACCGACCCCCGGTATCGGGTTTGGTTCCGGCATCGAGCGGTACGTGCTGGCCATGCAGTACCTGGGCATCGAGCCGCCCGAAACGCCTCACCCGCAGGTTGCCGTGCATTACCTGGGCGACGCGGCCAAGCGGGTCGCCCTGAAGCTGGCAGACGACCTGCGCCGCCACGGTATCCGTGCCCAGCTTACCCCCGGCGACCGCAGTCTCAAGGCCCAGCTCAAGGCCGCCAACCGGATGAATGCCCTTTACTCGGTTATTCTGGGCGAGGACGAAGTCCAGGCCGGACAGGCCGCGGTGCGCTCCCTGAAAGACAGCCAGCAAGAAACGGTTGCCCTGGCGCAGTTGGTCGGCTGGCTGAGCCGGCAGTTGGAAAGCTAGCACCTCCCGGCTTTTTCCGGAGATGCAGTGAAGCATCTTGCGGGCAGGCAGTATGATGCATACCTCGGAAAACAACACCGGCAGTTCCACCCCGGCCTTCCGGCGAATTGGCCTGCTGTACCACCCCAAGCTGACCGAGTCGCGGGTGATGGCGGCAGAGATTCTGGAGTTTGTCGAAAGCCTGGGCGCGTCCGCCTGGGTCAGCTCCAGTTGGGACGATGCCTCTATCCGGGAACAGGTGCCGCACCTGGACCTGCTGATTACCCTCGGCGGCGACGGGTCGCTGTTGCGGGCCGCCCGCTTGACCGCCGGCTACGGCGTGCCCATCCTGGGGATTAATATGGGCCGGCTGGGGTTCCTGGTAGAAATTCAACCTGCAGAATGGCGGCCCAGCATCCGCCAGACGCTGGAAGGCCGCTACTGGATTGAAGAACGGATGATGCTCCACGCGGAGCACCGCCGCCGGGAAGTCCAGCTTCACACCTGCGAAGCACTGAACGAAATCGTGGTCAGCCGGGGGCGGATGGCCCGCGTGGTTCGCCTGCACACCTACATTGATGGGGGATTTCTGACCACCTACACCGCCGACGGGCTGATTATTGCCACGGCCACCGGGTCTACGGCTTACGCCCTGGCCGCGGGCGGGCCGATTTTGCCCCCGGAAATGCGCAACTTTTTGCTGGTTCCGCTGGCCCCGCATCTCAGCCTGGAGCGGGCCATTGTGCTGTCCAGGGGAGTAACGGTGCGGGTGCAGATAGAAACCGACCATACGGCAATTATGACGGTTGACGGTCAGATTGAAATAGAAGTGGCTAACGGTGATGAACTCATCCTGACGGCCAGCCCGTCGGTGGGGCGGTTTGTCCGGCTCCAGGAGCGCAACTATTTTTACCGCACCCTGATGCAGAGGCTGGGCTGGCCGCAGACCCATCGGCGGTAGGGGCAACGCCCAACACGAGACTCTTTGATACGAGGACAGTTTTATGAGCGACCTGCCGGAAACCGAACAGCTCTTCTGCTATCGCCACCCGGATGTGGAAACCGGTTTGCGGTGCAACCGCTGTGGCAAGCCTATCTGTGCCAAATGTGCCCGGCGAACGCCGGTTGGTTTTCGCTGTCCCGATTGCATTCGGGAGCAGGAAGACAAGTTCTACACCGGCACACCGGTAGACTATCTCATTGCCGTGGGTATTGCCTTACCCCTGTCGCTGGTGGCGGCGGTTGTTTTTACCTACATTCTGGGCGGCTTTGGCTTTTTCATTATTCTGATTAACCTGTTTGCCGCGCCGTTTGCCGGGGGTCTCATCGCCGAGGCGGTGCGGTGGGGAGTCCGGCGGCGGCGGTCGCGCTA
>RFJV01000429.1 GCA_003694775.1 Chloroflexota bacterium
GTCCAGCCCTGGCGGGTCACATACAGCAGGACCCCCAGCACAACCTGCACATAGACCGCATAGCGGGTGTAGCTCAGCAGTCGGGTATCAACCGTGTTCTTCCACCGGTGACCGGCCAGCAGGGCAAAAACAGCCCGAAGCGCGGTAATAACCACCAGCAGGATAACAACATATCGCCACAGGGAATGCAGTTGAAGCAGGGTTTGAACCATAGTTGATGACAGCTCCTTGGATAGAATAGCGGGTCAGTTTGGGAGTTAGAGAGTTTATGAGTTTGGGAGTTAGAGAGTTTATGAGTTGGAGAGTTGGAGAGTTTATGAGTTGGAGAGTTGGAGAGTTTAGTATAATTAATCTCCAATCCCTAATCTCCAATCCCTAATCTCTAATCTCCAATCTCCCAATCCCATATCCCAATATACCACGTCCCTACCGGGGTGACAATTCTCCCCCCGGCATTAGCAGAATCTTGCCCGCCGACATATTTTTGACATACTGCTCCATCCCCTCGAACGCCTTCTCCAGCGGCAGGCGGGCCTGGATAGGCGTTTCCAGCTCCGCGGCCAGCATATCCTGGATGCGCAGTCCGGCGTACACCTGTCCCGGCAGGCCAAACCGGGGCCGCCAGCGGCTCACCCAAAAGCCCCGCACCCGCTGGTCTTTGAAAATCAGCCGGCCCGGATTGACCTGACAGACCGAATTGGACAGCGCGCCGTACACCACCACCTCGGCCCGGCGGGGCAATGCCGCCAGCAAACGGTCCGGCATCTCCCCGGCGACGGCATCAAAAGCCATCGTCACCCCCAGCTCCCGGCAGACAGCCTTCAGCCGGTCGTCAAAGTCCGGCTCGTGGGTGCTGAGCACGTGGGCCGCGCCCAGACCGGTCAGCAGGTCGACCTGCTCAGGCCGGCGCACAATGTTGACCATCGTCAGCCCGCGGCGCTCCCCCAGACGCCAAATCATCCGCCCCAGCGCACCCGCGGCCGCGGTCTGCACCACGGCCCGGTGACCGCCCCGCCGGGCCAGGTCGACCAGCGCCCAGGCGGTCATCGGATTGATGAGCAGAGCCGCACCCTGCTCATCGCTAACCCGCCGGCGGAGGGGAATACAGCGGTTTGCCGGCGTAACCATATATTCGGCCCAGGTTCCCCCGCCATCTTCCGGGGCCGCGCAGGCCACCCGCTTGCCCAGCAGGTAGCGGGCATACCACCCCTCGCCGGCGGCCACCACCACCCCGCTGCCTTCCCAGCCCGGCACGGTGGGCAGGGATTTGCTGACGCCGTACATTCCCTTCATAAAGGCAAAGTCTGCCGGGTTTACCGGCGCGGCCGTAATCCTGACCAGCACCTCCCCCGGACCGGGCCGGGGGACGGGCCGGGAAACCAGCTTCAGCCCGCGCCGCCAGCCGGTGTAGGCTTCCAGCTCCAGCGCCTGCATCATCGATGGAATTTCGGTTATGGTTTTCATTTCGTCACCTCGTAAATGGCTGTTTCCCCAATCTCAAAAATTTTCCGGTGGCGGGCCAGTCCCTTTGCTTTTCCCAGCGCTCGCTCCGACGGCCCGTAGATAATAAAATCCGGCACCGGTGTAACGGTTTCGATTTCGCCGCGGAAAAAGGCCGTGGCCTGGGCCTGCCTGTTCCGGGCATCGATGGTTTCAAAGGGGTGGCCGTAAAAAGTCCGTGCCCCGGTGTATTCCGGCACAAATATCCCCAACCGCGGCGAGGCCAGCACCACATCCTCTGGCCCGGTGCGGGAGTCCAGCCATTCCAGCGCCTGCCGTTCGTCCTGCCGGAGGAAAAAGAGCGCGCTCAGGCTGGCGGGAGTCGGCGGGGAAAGCAGGCCCAGCAGGGGCAGTGTCCACACCGCCAGCGTTCCCAACGCCGACAGGCCAACCACTCCCCGGATGGCGGCCCGCTGGTAGCGGTGGCCGTGCAGGCCGCGGGTCAGCCCCACCGCGGCCAGGATGACCAGCGGAATGTGCAGGCCGGTGATAAGCCGGCGCTGGAGGTTGAAGGGCAGGTAGACCAGCCCCAGCGTGACCACCGCCCACCAGACTACCAGCCACTCCGCGGCGGTTCTGTTCTTCTGCCGGACAACGTGCCAGCCGCCCAGCAAAGCCGCCAATCCAAGCGGCCCGTAGCCCAGCAGAACATCGACCGGCGGCGGTGCAGGGGTGATATTCTGGGCACTCCAGGCCGCCATCGCCGGGTTCGACACCGAAACCCAGTAATCGTAGCCAATAACCGGCCCGCCGAACAGAACGGTCAGGGCGACCTGCCGCAGTTGGGACAAGGGAATCTGCCGGCGGCTCCACGTTTGCCAGCCCAGCCACACCGCCAGCACCGCCCAGACGGTCAGCAGGCCAAAGGGCAGAACCACTGCCAGCCCCAACGCGGTCAGCCCTACGCCCCAATCTCCCAATCTCCCAACCTTCCAATCTCCCATCCCTCCAATCTTCCCCAGAATCACCAGCATCAGGGCCATCCCCAGCGGAAAATGGGGGTTGGTCAGCAGGCTGTAGGGGACAAAGGCTTCGGGAATCCACAGGTCGATGGGAAATGCACCGAACAGCACCCCCAGCCAGCCCAGCCCGGACGCGGTCAGCAGGAGAATGAAGGCCAGCCGCCGGGTCTGCCGGTCGGGGGCCAGCCGGAGGATGAAGCGGTAGGCGGCCATCAGCAGGGCCAGACCTGCCGCCAGCCGGGCCAGGTGAAACATCCAGACCAGCGGCAGGCCGGTCAGCCGGGCCAGGTGGCCCAGGGCCAGGTAGTGCGGATAGATGAACACTCCCTGGTGCGGCTCCGGGGTGTAGGGCAGGTGGAAGCGCCAGGCCCCATCGAAGCCCTGCCGCATTTTTGCCAGGTAGGAGTGACCATCCAGCGGATTGACGATAATCCCGGCAAAATGCCACCCGTCCGGGGCCAGCCAGACCGCCACCAGATACGGCACACAGCTCAGCGCCAGCATCGCCACAGCCCACCCCATCGCCCAGCGCCGGTCATTTAAATTTTGAATGTTGAATTTTGAGTTTTGAATTTTGAATTGGTCGTTGGTCATTCGTCGTTCGCCATTCGTCGTTGGTCGTTGGTCATTCGTCATTCGTCGTCACTGTCCCCGCCGCCGGGTCAATTTCCCACCACGCGCCGGACTCGATGGTCAGCAGAGTACCGGCGGGGGTGGTGGTCAGCAGAGTCGCGGTCTGCCAGGGGAGGTTGCCGGGTGCGGCCAGCAGGCTGGTGCGGCGCAGGGTCGGGGTTTCCAGCACGGCCAGCAGACGGGTGCGGGGGGTGGGCGCGGTCAGCAGGAAAA
>RFJV01000061.1 GCA_003694775.1 Chloroflexota bacterium
GTCCAAAATTTCTGGACAGCCCCGGTGGGCGGGTGAATCCCCCTCGCGGAGCAGGGCGAATTCCCTCCCTGGCTTGTCCTGAATTTTAGGAATTCTGGAGAACCCCCTTAAATCCCAAATGTTTGACTTTTATTTCTTTTACTCGTAAAATATACTTCGCTTTTACTTTGCAATTTGGTTAACTTTTTTATGGTTTATCGCCGGGAAAGAGAAAAAGATTTGACACGACGAAGGATTTACCTGACGCTTACAATAGTGCTTCTGCTGGGCAGTGTGCTGGCTTGCGGCCTGGGCCTGCCCGGATTTGGCGGTCCGCCTACTCCGACCCCCCTGGTTAACCTGGACAACGTTCTGGAGCCTGAGCCGGAACAGCCTTCGCCGGGGGAAGAAGCAGAAGCCACAGCGACACCCAAACCCGTAGAAGAGACAGCCACCGCCACCCCGGAGACAGAAGCGAACGCGGAGGGACAGTCCGGACGGCTGGCGGAAGAGCAGGTCTTTATTCTACCCGGCGCAGAACCACCCACAATGGACCCCCACCTCAGCGGCGACGCCACCTCGGCGGAGTATGTGGTGGAGATTTACAGCGGTCTGATGGCCTACGACCGCGACCTCAACCTTATCCCCGACATTGCCGAAAGCTACGAAATTTCGGATGATGGCCTGGTTTATACCTTCAAGCTCAGGCCGGAGGCTGTATTCCAGAACGGCAAGCCTATCCGGGCCGAAGATTTCAAATGGTCATTTGAACGGGCCTGCGACCCGGCAACCGGCTCCCCCACCGCCGATACTTACCTGGGCGACATTGTCGGCTGTCGGGATAAACTGCAGGGCAAGGCAGACGAGGTGGCCGGTGTGCAGGTAGTCGACGACCTGACCCTGCAGTTGACCATCGACGAGCCGAAGGGCTTTTTCCTGGCAAAACTGACCTACCCCACCGCCTACGTGCTGGACCGGGAAAATGTTGAGAGCGACCCGGAATGGTTCAAGCAACCCAACAGCAGTGGGCCGTTTATTCTGGACACCTATGCTCCGGAAGAAGGGGCCATTGTCCTGGTCCGGAACGACAACTACTACCGCGAGCCTAAACCTACCCTGGAACGGGTGATTTACGTGGTCAACGCGCCCATTCCGCCGATTACCGGCTACACCGAGGGGCTGGAGCGGCTGGGCGCGGCAGACCGGACCTACGATGCCATCCCCGTTGGAATGGCAAACTTCAGCATGGTCACCGACCCGAACAACCCCCTGAGCAAGGAGTTTGTATCGGCCAATACGTTGAGCGTTTTTTACATCGGTTTCAACGTGGCCAAGCCGCCGTTTGATGACCCCAAAGTCCGGCAGGCTTTCAATCTGGCCCTGGACAAACGCCGCATGGTCAGGCTGGTTTTCCAGGGGGCCGTGCCGGTGGCAAACGGCATTGTTCCGCCGAATATGCCCGGCTACCAGAATCCAGACCTGAGCGATTTTGAATATGACCCGGAGCGTGCTCTGGAGCTGATTGCCGAGTCCAGCTACGGCGATGTGAGTGAACTGCCGGACATTACCCTGACCGTTAGCGGTTCGGGGGGCGAAGTTGGCCCAATTGTGGAAAGTGTTCTAAAATCCTTTGAGGAAAATCTGGGGCTGACTATCAATGTGGAGCAGGTTCCCTGGCCTGATTTTCTGGCTGACCTGAACCGGCCCGACATGCCCTACCAGATGTACCAGCTTGGCTGGATTGCCGACTACCCGGACCCGCAGAACTTCCTGGAGGTCCTGTTCCACTCCCGCAGTTCCCAGAATCACGGCAACTACCGCAACCCGCAGGTGGATGCCCTGCTGGACCAGGCGCGCGGGACGCAGGACCCGGAAGAACGTCTGGCCCTGTACCGGCAGGCAGAGCAGTTAATTCTGGAAGACGCGGCCTGGATTCCTCTTTATTTTGATGTAGAAAACTGGCTGGTGAAGCCCTACGTCAAGGGGTTCAGCATCCCGCCCATCAAGATACCTAAATTTCAATATGTTTCAATTCTGGAACATTAGAGCAAAAGCATAGAGGCTTGAGGCGCGGAAAGTCAACCGACACAAACAGGCAGGCCCCGGTGGGTTTGGGGTGTGACTCTGCCTGGGTAAAATCTGATACCACTTCCAATTTCAGCAAAACACCCTTAGGAGAAACGAATGGCAACCTTGCTGGAAGTTAAAGACTTACGAACCCAATTTTATACCCAGGATGGTGTGGTGCATGCTGTCAATGGTATCAGCTACACCTTGAACGAGGGGGAAACGCTGGGCATCGTAGGCGAGAGCGGCTGTGGCAAAAGTGTGGGGGTGATGTCCCTGATTCGGCTGATTCCCTCGCCGCCCGGCAAAATTGTAGGGGGACAGGTGCTGTTTGAAGGACGGGACCTGTTGAAAGTGAGTGATGAGGAAATCCGGTCGATTCGCGGACACAAAATCTCGATGATTTTCCAGGACCCGATGACCTCCCTGAACCCCGTGCTGACCATCGGACGGCAGATTAGCGAGGCTCTGGAACTGCACCTGGGCATGGACAAAAAACAGGCCCGGAACCGGGCTATCGAACTGCTGGAAATGGTGGGTATCCCTTCGGCGGCAGACCGGATTGATGATTACCCCCACCAGTTCTCCGGCGGGATGCGCCAGCGGGTGATGATTGCGATGGGCCTGTCGTGCAACCCCCAACTGCTCATCGCCGACGAGCCAACCACCGCCCTCGACGTAACCATCCAGGCCCAGATTGTCGACCTGGTGAAGCGCCTCCGTGATGAAATCGGGATGGCCGTCATCTGGATTACCCACGACCTGGGGGTGGTGGCCGGCCTGGCCGACCGGGTCATTGTGATGTACGCCGGCTACATTGTGGAAGAAGCACCGGTGATTGAACTGTACGAGGCGCCGCGGCATCCGTACACCAAGGGCCTGCTGGAATCGCTCCCCCGGCTGGACGAGGAGCGCCCGGAGAAGCTGAAGTCTATCGAGGGCTTACCCCCCGACTTGATTGATTTCCCGCAGGGCTGTCCATTTTATGCCCGCTGTAACTACCGCATTGACAAATGCCTGTCGGCAATGCCGCCGCTGGAAACCGTGGGGGTGGGGCACCGGGTGGCCTGCTACGTGGATGTCACCACGGCTCAGCCCACTACCGAGAAGCCCTACGCGGAACTGGAGCAAATCTTCTTAGAGGGGCAAGAATAATGACGACGAACGGCCAGCAAGAGATTCTGCTTAATGTCTCCGGACTGAAAATGTATTTCCCCATCACGCAGGGCATTATTTTCCAGCGCCACGTGGGGGATATCAAGGCGGTGGATGGTCTGAATTTCTTCATCCGCAAGGGGGAAACCCTGGGGCTGGTGGGAGAAAGCGGGTGCGGCAAAAGCACCACCGGACGGGCCATCCTCCAGCTTTACCGCCCTACCGCCGGCACGGTGGAGTTCAAGGGCGTAGAGCTGACCTCCCTCAAGGGTGAAAGTTTGCGCCGAATGCGGCGGCATATGCAGATGATTTTCCAGGACCCCTATGCCTCGCTCAACCCCCGGATGACGGTCGGCAGTATTGTGGGCGAGCCGCTGGAAGTCCACAACATTGCCACCGGCAAAGAAAAGCGGGAGCGAGTGCGGGAACTTCTGCACATCGTGGGGCTGAATCCGTATTTCATCAACCGCTATCCGCACGAGTTTTCCGGCGGACAGCGCCAGCGTATTGGCGTTGCCCGTGCGCTGGC
Source organism: Chloroflexota bacterium (assembly GCA_003694775.1). Lineage (GTDB taxonomy): Bacteria > Chloroflexota > Anaerolineae > 4572-78 > J111 > J111. The sequence goes on from RFJV01000061.1 coordinate 3,731, forward strand.
GGTTCAGCCGGATTTCATTGTCTGTGATGAGCCGATTTCCGCCCTGGACGTGTCTATCCAGGCTCAGGTCATCAACCTGCTGGAAGACCTGCAGGAAAGGTTCGGCCTGACCTACCTGTTTATTGCCCACGACCTGGCCGTGGTGCGGCACATCAGCGACCGCATCGCCGTGATGTACCTGGGCAAGATTGTGGAGCTGACCGACCGGAAAACGCTGTACGAGCAACCTTTACACCCGTATACCCAGGCCCTTCTGTCCGCGGTACCCATCCCCGACCCCCGGAAGGAACTGGAGCGGGAAAAGCACCGGGTTATCCTGGAGGGTGACGTGCCCAGCCCGGCTCATCCGCCGAAAGGGTGCAACTTCTGCACCCGTTGCCCGGCCAAAGAACGGGCCTTAAAAGAAACCGGCATCAACTGCGACGAGGTCGAACCGGAGTTCAAAGAAATTGCCCCCGACCACTGGGTGGCTTGCCATCTTTATAATTAGTACCTATCCGAAAATACTGTAGATGACGCATCCCTATGCGTCATTTGCTGGCATAGGGATGCCAGCCTCCCTGGTTTACGGTCGGGTCAGCAAGATTTTACTGCATATCTGCACAGCCACAAATCTGCCAAAGATGTTTGTACTGTACCTCTGATTTCAACGTTGAAAGGAGGTGATGATTTACTGAAAGCACACAACGAAGACGAATCGTGTACCTGCAGTTTGAAGCGGTGCCTTTTCGTCGAACAGAGTTGTTAGAGTTGGGTTGTTTCAAAAAATCATCCTTATCAGGAGGAGATTGTATGTCCAAGAAACTGATTCTTATGGTGGTTGTAATGGCCATGTTGGGTGCTATCGCCGTAGCGTGCGGTGCCCAGCCTGCGCCGGAAAAGGTTGTGGAAACGGTTGTCGTCACCAAGGAAGTGCAGGGCGAAACCGTCACCGTGGTAGAAACGGTAGAAGTGGTCAAGACGGTTGAGGTGGAAAAGGAAGTGGTCAAGGAAGTGGCCCCCGAAGACCCGGATGCCGGCCGTGTACGGCTGGATACGGTTATCGGCACCGAGCCGCCCAGCCTGGACCCCTCCCTGGCAACCGATACCACCTCCATCTTCTTCATCCGCCAGATGTTTGTGGGGTTAGCCAGCTTTGACGAAAACGCCAACGTTATTCCCTCGCTGGCTAAAGACTGGACCGTGTCCGATGACGGTCTGGAGTGGACCTTCAACCTGCGCGACGACATCCACTGGGTGCATCGCGACCCCAACACTGGCGAATTTGAAGACCTGGGGCCGGTGACCGCTCAGGACGTGGAATACGGCGTCAAGCGCACCCTGGACCCCAACACCGCCTCTGACTACGCCTACGTGCTCTACATCATCAAGGGCGCGGAAGAATTCAACACCGCCGACCCCAACGCCGAGAACTTTGCCGAACTGCGCGACGCAGTGGGCGTAGAAGCGCTGGACGATGTAACCGTCAAGTTCACTCTGAAGGAACCGGCGGCTTACTTCCCCTCCATCGCCGCGATGTGGGTGACCTTCCCCCTGCCGCAGGAAACCATCGAAACCTACGGCGACAACTGGACCGAAGCCGGCCTGATTGTGACCAACGGCCCCTACACCCTGCGTGAATGGTCCCATGGCTCGGAAATCTGGATTGAAAAGAACCCCCTGTGGGTAGATGCCGACAAGGTTCAGATTGAACTGGTCGGTGGTCCCATCATCCAGGAAGCTTCCACCGCCATGGCCATGTACGAAAACAACGAAATCGACATGATGGCCGACCCCGGCTGGGGCCCGCCCCTGCCCGATATGGACCGCATCAAGGCCGACCCTGAGCTGAGCCAGCAGTTGTTCATTGCCCCGCGGCTCTGCACCTACTACTACGGCTTTGTCAACACCAAACCGCCGTTCGACGACCCGCGTGTCCGCAAGGCCTTTGCTATGGCCATCGACCGCCAGAGCCTGATTGACAACGTCACCAAGGGCGA
>RFJV01000430.1 GCA_003694775.1 Chloroflexota bacterium
CTGTTCTACCCGGCCTGGCCGTCCGCCTGGTTCGACGCGCTGGTCAGCGGGCGGTACCGCGGCGGGCCGGGACTGGTCGCGGCCACGTATGTCGGCCTGACCGATATCGGCGTACCGGTCTGGTGTTTTGCCCCTCTGCCGCTGTACGTTCTCTGGCGCTGGTGGCAAAACGGCCTCACCCCTTACGTGATGGCCCTGGCTCTGACGGTCAACCTGCTGGTGCTGGCCTACAGCCGCAGTTACGACGCAGTTCTGCTGGTGCTTCCGTTCTGTTGGACGGTCCAGGCCCTGCTGTCTGCCCGCCGTCTCTTTTCCCGGCAGACCGCCGCCGTTGGGACTGCCTTTGTGGCCCTGTTTGTTTTGCCGTGGACGCGCTTTTTACTGCTGACCCCTCTGGCTGCCGGCCTGGCCTTACTGCTGGTTGCCCCCCCGTGGAGAGATGACGCCTGATGAAGCTTTCGGTTATCATTCCGGTTTACAATGAAGAAGCCACCCTGGAAGAAATTATCCGCCGGGTGCGGGCCACTGGCCTGGTGGACGAAATCATCGTGGTCGACGACGGCTCCACCGACCGCTCGCCGGAAATCCTGGCCCGGCTCGAACACAGCGGGTCGCCGCCTCTGCGCATCTTCCGGCACGAGCGCAACCGGGGCAAAGGCGCGGCCATCCGCACCGGCCTCTCTGCCGTGACCGGCGACCTGACCCTGGTGCAGGACGCCGACCTGGAGTACGACCCGGCAGACTACACCGCCCTCCTGGCCCCCTTTGCCGACCCGTCGGTGCAGGTGGTGTACGGTTCGCGCAACCTCCGGCGCAACCCCCGCTCCTCGTTTTCTTTTTACTGGGGCGGCAGACTGCTGAGCTGGATTGCCAACCTCCTCTTCGGCTCGCGCATCACCGACGAGGCCACCGGCTACAAGCTCATCAAAACCGACCTGCTTCGCCAAATCGGCCTGGAAACCGATGGCTTTGAATTCTGCCCGGAGGTTACCGCCAAACTGCTCAAGCAAGGCGTCCCGATTATCGAAGTGCCCATCTCCTACACCCCCCGTTCCTGGGATGAGGGCAAGAAAATCCGCTGGCAGGATGGCCTGATTGCCGTCTGGACGCTGGTAAAATACCGCTTTTTCAAACCATGACCCATTCTACTGCCCGCCGTTTGTTTCCCCTTTTCCATCCCGACCGGCTGGCCGCGGCCCTGGTTCTGCTGGCTGTGGCGGTTCGCTGGCCCTGGCTGTCGGTCCAAAGCATCGCCTTCGACGAAAGCTTCAGCCTGGCGGTCAGCCGTGCTAACTGGCCGGTCCTGTTCCAGGCTGTTCTCAGCGACGGGGTTCACCCGCCGCTGTACTACGTGCTCCACAAGGGAACGCTGGCCCTCTTTGGCCTGCCGGAGTTTGGACAGCGGTTCGATGCCGCCGTGTTCAGCGTGCTGGCCGTGGCCCTGGTCTACCGGGCCGGGCGCATTTTTGCCGGGTCCAGGGCTGGCCTGGCCGCGGCCCTTCTGCTGGCCCTGAACCCCGTGCACGTCTGGCTGTCGCAGGAGGCCCGGATGTACAGCCTGCTGATTGCCCTGACCATTACAGCGATGACTTTTTTCTGGCAGGCGGTCGAGCGGGGCCGTCGCCGGGATTGGGCCGGGCTGGCCGCAGTGCACGCCGTTATTTTTACGCTCCACTATTTTGGCTTCCTCGTCCCCACGGTGCAGTTCCTGTTTCTGCTGACCACCTTTCGCCGGAACCACCGCCGTTTGCGGATGTGGGCCTTTGCCCAGGCCGTGGCCTTTCTGCCGCTGTTGCCCTGGCTGGTCGCCACGGCCCGCCGCGAAGCGCAGACATTTGGTATTGGTTTTCTGGTACGGCCGGATATTGTCGACCTGCCGGTCACGTTCTGGAATCTGCTGGTGGGCGCGTCCACGCGGTTGGGCACGGTTTCACTCCTTCTGGGCGTGCTGGTAGGGGGCTTCTTTCTGTTTGCTCTGCGCCCGCCAACCGGCACTGGCCGGGCGCGGCGGGTCTGGCTCCTGCTGACCCTCTGGGCCGCCGCGCCGCCGGTCATCACCTGGCTGGTGTCCCAGCGCCGCTCCTTTTACGCCGACCGCTATCTCTCTTTTACTATTCCGGCGCTGGTGCTGTTGCTGGCCGGGGCCTGGCTTCGTGTAGATATAAGGTGGCGCAAGCCGGTGCTGGTCGCTCTGACCGCGGCTACCGCGCTGGGACTGGTGGCTGTGCGGTTGGACCCGGCCTTCCACAAGGATGACTGGCGCGGCGCGGCGGCCTGCATCGACCGGCAGGCCCGCCGCGGGGATGTCATCCTGCTGTATTCCACCCACATCAAGCTGGTGTTCGATTACTACCACCGCGGCCCGGTCCCGGTGCGGCCTATCAGCCTCAATCTCCAGCAGTTTGAGATTGACCCGCTGACCGCGGACGCGGTGCGGGCCTGGGTGGTCTATCCCTATACCCGCCGGCCCACCCACTACCCCCTCCAGCCGCTGATGCCCAACGGCTACTGGCACACCGACCCCCAGCGCAATCCCCTGCTGGTGGATTGGTTTGACCGGCACCGGCAGGGTGTGGTAGATTACCGTCACTTTCGCGGCGTGGAAGTCTGGCTGGTGGAGGTTCGCAACCCATGAAAACCCGCTTATCACTGCGCGAGTGGCTCGTCCTGGCCGGTCTGGTGCTGGTTCTGGTGGCCGGCGAGTCGGTCGCCCTGCACAACGTGTTTACTTCCCGCTTTCCGGGGGCCAACGATTTTTTCGTCCGCTGGCTGGGCGGGCGGGAATTGATGCTTCGCGGCGTCAATCCCTATGACCGGTCGGTGGCGGAGCTGGCCCAGAAAGCGATGTTCGGGCGGCTGACCCGTCCGGAAGACAAGGACGAGGCCTATTTTGCCTACCCCCTGTACACCCTCTTTTTCTTCTGGCCGCTCAGCTTTCTGCCCTATGCCTGGGCGCAGGCTGTGTGGATGACCCTGCTTCAGTTTATGCTGTTGGGCAGTACGGCTCTGGCGGTGCACCTTTCGGGCTGGCGACCGCCGCGCTGGCTCTTCTGGCTGACCCTGCTGTGGGGGATTCTGTTTTACAACGGAGCGCGGGCCATCATTCTGGGGCAGTTTTCGGTGCTGGTGGGGCTGGCCCTGTTCCTGGCCCTGGGGGCCATTGCCGCCCGCCGCGACGGGTGGGCCGGCATCCTTCTGGCCGTGACCACCATCAAGCCGCAGATGGTCTTTCTGGTGCTGGTGTTTCTGCTGGCCTGGGCCGCGGTGCACCGGCGGTGGCGGCTGGTCGGCAGTTTTGGCCTGACCCTCCTTCTGCTGACCGCCGCGGCGATGGTGCTGGTCCCTACCTGGCCCCTCGACTTTGTCCGCAACGCCCTTGCCTACAAGGACTACGTGGCCTTCGGTACACCGCTGGAAAACCTGCTCCACTTTCTCCTGCCCGACTCCCTGGCCGCCGGGTTGACGCCCATCCTGTCTGTGCTCTTTTTCCTGGCCCTCCTGCCCGGCTGGTGGCTGGCCTTGCGGGACCGTCCGGGCGGGTACACCTGGGCCGTGATGACCACTTTGGTGGTCGGCAGTCTGATTACTTTCCGCTCCGCGACCACCAACCAGGTAATCCTGTACCTGCCGCTGTTCTTCTTCTTCCGCCGGCTGACCGGCCCCCGCGCCCCGCTGGCGGCCCTGCTGGTGGAAATCGGCCTGGCGGTGTGGATGTGGGGCGTGTTTGCCCTCAC
>RFJV01000431.1 GCA_003694775.1 Chloroflexota bacterium
CCGCAGGCCGGCGCGCCGTTCATCGTTTCCCAGCCGTGGACACCGGCTGTGCCCGGCTCCCACATCATCCAGGCGCGGGCCTTCGACACGCACAACCAGGCCGGTATGTCTGACCCGCTGGTGGTGGAGGTGGTTCCCGCCGCGGGACAGCCCTCCGCTCCGCCTACATCCGAATCCCCCGCCGCGCCCCTTCCCCCTTCACCGACCGTCACCCGCCAGCCCGCGGTGACCCCCACGCCGGTGCCAACGTCGCCGCCGGCAGATACACCCACCCCGGCTCCGCCTTCGCCCACTCCCACGGCCACTCCCACCCCCGGCCAGTTCTCACCCACCGGGTTTGAGCCGGAGGGCCGCTTCCGGGAGGTCTGGCTGGAGCTGGGCAACGGCAACAGCCGGCTGGGGTATCCCACCGCTCCGGCCATCACAGACCGGCCATACGCCCGCCAGTTCTTTGAGCGGGGCTTGCTGTTCTGGTGGGACAATCCATCTGGCCCGGACTATGTCTGGGCGCTCGACGCGCCGGCAGAGGATATGTCTGGCGGGTCGCACTGGGCGCGCTACACCGACGACTGGCCCGGCGGCGATGATTACTCCTGCGACGCGGCCCGCGCCAACGGCCCACTTGGCCCCCTGCGCGGCTTTGGCTACCTGTGGTGCTCCAATTTTGAGGTCCAGGCCCGGCTGGGCAACCCGCGCCAGCCCGAAGCCGGCTCCGGCAGTAACCCGCCGTTCAGCCAGGTGCAGTTTTTTCAGGGCGGGGTGATGCTGTACAACCCCTTCGATAACGAAATTTATGTGCTGTACGCCCAGGGAGATTGGCTGAGAGTGCGCTAATCCGCCATCTGACGGCCCGCGCTCAGTTCGCTAGTCGTCAGTCCTTCGATGAAGAAGCTGATGAAGCCGGGAATCATCTCCGGCACAAACTGCGACAGGTGAATGAGGATGCTGGCCGCGGCTACGCTTTCGGCAAAGTTGCCCGCCACCGGCAGGTCGGCAAAGGAAATATCCAGAGTGAGCTTGACCGCGGCCTGCACCACGCCTACCCCACCGGGCGCGGCGGGAATGGTCAGCCCCAGGGCCATTGCCGGGAGCATCAGCACCGGGGCCTGCCAGGGAACCGGCGCACCGAAGTCAAAGGCCAGCAGGGCAAAGTAAAAGGACACCGGAATCATCACCCACGTCAGGATGTTCCACAGCGTTACCATCACCAGCAATCGGGGGCGGCGCAGACTGCCCAGGCCGCCGGTAAAGCTGTCCAGCAGGGCAGTGAGCAGACCGGCCCAGCGGTCTGGCAGGAGGCGGTGAATGAGCGCGTCGGCGCGGCGGCGCTGGGTCATAAACAGCCCCACGGCGACCAGCGCGCCCACGTAAAACCCCGCGCCCAGCAGGCCCGCGGTTTGCAGAACCTCGCTGCGCACCCCCAAAATGACCACCCCCAGCAGAACCAGCAGAACCGTCAGCCCGTCGAAGATGCGTTCGACAACCAGGGTGGCAAATACGCCGGTCTTGGGCAGTCCGGCAGACCGGCCCAGCACGTAGGCCCGGATGAACTCGCCGGCGCGGGCCGGCAGAACCGCATTGCCGGTAATGCCGATAACCAGCCCCCGGAACGCCGGCCAGAAACCCACCTCGCCCATCGGCTTCAACAGCCACTGCCAGCGAAGCGTGCGGAAATAGAGATGGAGCAGAACAAACACGGTTGACGGCACCAGCCACCAGTAGTTGGCCGTTGCCAGCGCCTGACCCACGGCGCGCAGGTTGATTTCGGCAAAAACAAAGTCCAGAAAAAAGAGGGTCACAGCCGCGTTCATGGCGACATTCTGCCAGCGAGGCGCGGCCCAGCCGCCCAGACTCAGACCGCCGGCCGCGGCCAGCACCACCGCCAGCCAGAGCTGGATCGACCCGCCGGATTGCGTGTAGCGATAGGCAAAAAAACCGGCCACTGCCAGGGTGACCAGCCCTCGTCCGATGTTGGCTCGTTTCAGGTTCATAGGCTGTCTCTTTGGGCCAGGCAAACCAGGCTACTGCCAACCGGCAGGGTATGGCCCCGGCTTAACCAGGCTGTTTCCAGATTTCGCAAACTCATCAGAGCACGGTTCAGCCACCGCGGGGGCGGGTGCAGGTCAAAATCCGCGGTCAAAACCCGGCGCATCAGCAGGCGGGTCGGCAGGAGAAGCGGAAGCAGTACCATATTGGCATAAGAGCAGAACACCGGGTGCAGACCCGCGGCCTGCAGGCGCCGCCGCAGATGCGGCAGAGTGTACCGCCGGCGGGTGTGGTAGAGCCGGTCGTGGGCGCTCCAGAGCAGGGGCAGGGCGGAATCGGTAATCACCAGCCAGCCGCCCGGGGCCAGCACACGGCGCAGTTCGGCCAGGGCCTGCCGGTCGCTGGCAATCTGGCGGTGGTACAGCACGTCGAAGGCGGCAACCAGGCCGAAGGTCTGGCCGGCAAAGGGCAGGTGCAGGGCCGACCCCTGGGCCAGGGAGCCGTTCCGGTGCCGGGCAAAAGAAAGGGGCAGGGCATTGATGTCGATGCCGGTGACCCTGCCCCAGGTTTGCAGTAGCTTCAGGTTGCCGCCCGTGCCGCATCCAACATCCAGCACCCGGCGGTGCGGGTCGGCAGGCAGATGGGGCGCCAGCAGGGCCGCCACCAGCCGGCGCCGGCTGGCAAACCACCAGTGTTCTGCCTCCAGCCGGTAGGAACGCGCAAATTCTGCCGGCTCCACGGATTACCGGTGCGCCTCCTCGTACGCTTCCCGGACAATACCGACGATGTACCGAATCTGCTGTTCCGTCAGCGATGAGGCCGACGGCAGGTAGAAGCCCCGCTGGCACAGCATTTCTGCGACCGGGTAGCGCTGGCCCTTGTACTTTTCGTAGTAAATCGGCTGGAGGTGGAGCGGAATAAAGAAGGTGCGGGTTTCGATGCCGTGCTTAGCCAGGTAAGCCCGAAGCTGGTCGCGGGTCATACCGAACTCATCCTGCACCAGGATGGAGTACATCCAGTAAACATTTTTGGCCCAGCTTGCCTCCGGTGGAGTGACGATACCGGGGATTTCTTTCAGCAGGCTGGTGTACAGGGCGGCATTTCGCCGCCGGTTCTCTACAAAGCCGTCCATCTGCTCGGTCTGGGCCAGGCCGACCGCGGCCTGCAGGTTGGTCATCCGGTAGTTGAAGCCCACGTATTTGTGCCAGAAGTGGCGTTCGGTGGAAAAGGCGTGGTCGCGCAGATTGCGGGCCAGGTCGGCCAGAGCGGCGTCGTTGGTGGTAATCATGCCGCCTTCGCCAGTGGTGATGATTTTGTTGGCGTAGAAGCTGAACCCTGCCGCGTGCCCCAAACTGCCAACCCGCCGGCCCTTGTATTCTGCGCCGTGCGCTTCGGCGGCATCTTCCAGCACAAACAGGCCGTGTTTGTCTGCCAGCTCCATTACCGGGTCCATGTCGACCGGGTGGCCGTAGGTGTGCATCGGGATGATGGCTTTGGTGCGCGGGGTGATTTTATCGGCCAGCTGGTTGACATCCATATTCCAGGTTTCCGGCTCCGAGTCAATCAACACCGGCGTGGCCCCGGTATAGGTGACCGCGTTGATGGTCGCAATCATGGTGAAGGTGGGCACAATCACCTCGTCGCCCGGTTCCAGGCCCAGCGTTGCCAGGGCCAGGTGCAGGGCAACCGTCCCGTTGGCGCAGGCCACGCCGTATCTGGCCTGACACTTGGCCGCGAACGCCTCCTCAAAGGCGGGGATATATTTCCCGGCAGAGGAAATCCAGTTGGTTTCCAGGCAGTCGAGCACGTACTTTTTCTCATTGCCACCCAGCGTTGGCTCGCAGACCGGAATGATGCGACTGCTCAAATCCAGCTCCGATACCGGAATACGCCGGATAGACACCGACAGCTCCGGGTCCTTGCCGGGGATGATGGCCGCGAGTTCTTCCCCCAGGTCTTCCGGGGTGATGTTGGCAGGTTTCAGCATTCCGAGCACTCCTATATAGTTGGTGAGTTGGTTAGTTAAAGAGTTTGTGAGTTAGCGAGTTAAAGAGTTGGGGAGTTGGAGAGTTTGTGAGTTGGAGAGTTAAAGAGTTAAAGAGTTTAGGAGTTGGAGAGTTTAGGTATGATTAATCGTTAC
>RFJV01000432.1 GCA_003694775.1 Chloroflexota bacterium
CTGGCCCGCTTCCGGCTGACCATCCATCCCGGCGCGCATCCCCGTCCGGTTACAGAGGGAATTCCGTTTCTGGGTTTTGTCACCTTTCCGGAAAAACGCCGTCTCAAACGGGCCAAAGGCATCTACTACCGGCGAAAATTTCGCCGGCTCGTACAGGCCTGGCAGTCCGGGCAAATTCCCCTGGCCTCATTGACAGCCAGCGTTCAGGGCTGGGTCAACCACGTTCGCTATGGCAATACCACCGGATTGCGCAGAGCAATCCTGGCTGAGCCACTCACCCAAAGGAGCGAGCCATATGTTCAACCTTGACCTGTGGAAACAGCAAACCGCCGAAAAGCTGGCCGGGCTTTCGGCCTGGCTGAAGGAGCGCCGCGACCGGGACCTGCCCTACCTGACCTACGGCGCGCTGTGCGCCTTCACCCTCACCCCGGTGGTGGAGGCCCTGGCCCGGGGAGAACTCTTGCCGGTGATGGTCACTCTGGGCAGTGTGGCCGGCGGCGTGGGGGGCAACCTCATCGCCGAGCAGGTGCAGCGCTGGAAGGAACGGGCCGGCCGGGACGAAATTGCCGCCTGGGTGGCGGAAACCGCGCCGGACAACCCCGACCTGCGGGCCGCCCTGGACACCATCCTGCAGACGGTGGAAGCCATCCCGCAGGCGCAGGCCCGCCTGGATGAGGCCGGCCGGGCCTGGTTCACCGAGACCCTGCGCCGCGAGCTGAAGGCGCTGGGCAGTGAGCTGACCGTCACCGCCGCCGGAGACCGCGCCGTGGCCATCGGCGGCGACGTGCTCGACAGCCCCATCGTCACCGGCGATGTGGGCGGCGACGTGGTGATGCCGGGCGGCACCAAGGTCATCCACCCCGACCCGGCCGCGGCGGCCCGCACCCATCTGCGGCAAACCTACCTGGAGCGGTTTGCCCACCGCTGTAACGCCCTGCCCCTGGCCGCCCTCGGCGCAGACCGGGAGGCCGAGGAAGCCCTCACCCTCGACGCGGTCTACGTGGCCCTGGATACCAAAACCCGCATCCCCCTGACCGGGGAAGAAAAGAAATCCCGCCGCTACAGAGGAGACGACCGCCCCCTGTCCGCGCTGGAAGCGGCCCGGCAGGAAACGCGGCTGGCCCTGCTGGGCGACCCCGGCAGCGGCAAGACCACCTTCGTCCGCCAGTTGGCCGGGCGGCTGGCCCGGGCCTGCCTCAACCCGGAGGAACCCCTGCCCGGCTGGGACGCCCCCCTCTTTCCCCTGCTGACCACCCTGCGCCGGCTGGCCCCGGCCCTGGATGACCGGACCCTGACCGGCCTGAGCGCCGAGGAGCAGACCCGGCAGTTGGTGGAGGCTGTCTGCGCCCGCTGGCAGGCGGACCTGGCCGACCTGCGCGTTGAGGTAACGCCGGCAGAGCTGGAGCGGCTGCTGGCCGGGGAGCGGTTGCTGGTCATCTTCGATGGGCTGGACGAAGTGCCTGACGCCCTGCGTCCCTGGGTCAACCGGGCGGTGCAGGCCGTCCTCCACACCTATCCCAACATCGAGCGGGTCATCGTCACCTGCCGGGTGCGCTCCTACAGCGGCGGGGCGGAACTGTCCGGCTTTGCCCGGCATGAGCTGGCCCCCTTTGATAAGGACAAAATCCGGCAGTTTGTGGCCGCCTGGTACGGGGCGCAGGCCGACCGGCTGGGGCAAAGCGAGGCGGAACGCCGCGCCAACGACCTGCGCCGGGCCGTGCTGGACCGGGACCTGTTCCCTCTGGCCCGCAACCCGATGCTGTTGACCACTATGGCCATCATCCACCAGCAGGACGCCCGCCTGCCGCGGGAGCGGGTCAAACTGTACCGCCGGGCGGTGGAGATACTTCTGCAGAAGTGGCAGAAGCAGAAAGGGTTGGAAGTTTCGGAAAAACTGGCCGAAGCCCTGTCCGACGAGATGAAGATGCGGGCCATTCTCCAGCTTCTGGCCTACCGCCTGCACGAACAGCAGGCCCGGGGCGGCGGGGACGAACTGCCCCGCAAGGAGATTGTGGCCTGGCTGGAGGGGCCGGCTTACCTGGGCGACCTGGCCCTGGCCGGCGAGTTCCTGGAGTACGTGGACCGGCGGGCCGGCCTGCTGGTGGGGCGGGGTGGCGTGGCCGGGGAAAAGCCCCGGGTGTACGATTTTCCGGTAGTCACTCTCTTGGGTATTGATAATGTCTAAAGGTCAAGAATTCTTCCCAACTCCAGACATGGTCTGCCAAGCCAATCGCCATGGC
>RFJV01000433.1 GCA_003694775.1 Chloroflexota bacterium
CGCCGCCGGCAGGTCGACCAGGGCCAGGGCGTTATCCAGCGCCACGTAAATCCGGCCTGGATTGCCGGACGGGGCCAGGCGGTGGGCCGGGGTGTCCAGCGGCAGGGCGCGGCGCTGTCCCGTTTGCAGGTTCAGCACCACCGGCGAGCCATCGGCCAGAACCGCGCCCGCGTACTGAACCGCAGGCAAAAAGACGATGTCGAGCGGCGGCTGGTCGAACTGAATCTGCTGAATTTCGTGTAGCGAAGCGGTGGCGAGGTCTGCCGGGGAGAGGTAGGCGGTGGGGGCAATCGCCCCCGGCGACGGGGCCGTCCCGGCAGACAGATACCACGGCCCGTCGCGGCGGGTCGGCCCAAAAATGAGCGGCAGGTAGTAGGTGTAGGCCGGTGTGCTGGCCCGGACCGTCAGGGTGGCCGCGGGGCTGGCCGTGACCTGTGCGCCGTACCGTTCACTGCCGTGCAGGATGGCGGGGTAATTGCCCGCCGGCAGGTCGGGCGACACGCGGGCCTTGAAAATAATCTGGAAGCCGTACGGCTCCAGGCCGCCATCCGGCTTGGGCAGGCTGGCGACCGCGGTATACTGCGGGTGGGGTGTGTACGGCGGCGCGGGGTTAATCCAGTCGAAGGCGTGCCAGTGCCCGGACGGGTCGGCCATCTGGAAGGGGGTCACGGCAATAACTTCGGGCCAGTTCTGCCAGTAGTCCCGGAAGGCCGACCGGATGTAATCGGCCCGGTTGGTTTCGTTGATGGCGGAAAAGCCTTCAAAGCCAAAGGTGTTGGTTCCCAGGGCGTAGCCGGTTTCGGTGAGGATGACTTTCACGTCCCCGCGTCCGTAGCGGCGCAGAACGGCCAGCTCTTCCAGGTAGCAGTCGATGGCGTAGGTTCCGTAGCGGGCCGTGCCGCGGTGATTGTTGTACCAGGCCGGATGGTTGTAGGGGTAGCAGTGGCTGTTCCAGGCATCAAAACCGTCGCGGAAGCCGGGCACGCTGAGCATTCGTTCGATGAATCCGGGGTTGCCGGGAGTCAGGGCGGCGTTGAGGATGCGGATACGGCCATCGCCCAGCCGGCGAATGGCGCTGGACACGGCCACAAAGAAGCGGGCGTAGGCCACTGCGTCCGGTTTGCCGCTCCACTCAATCCACAGGTCCGGCTCATTCCAGACCTGCACGTACAGGGGGTTGGTGTCGCGGCGGGGCAGACCGGCCACAAAACTGGCAAATCCCTGGGCAACCGCGGTGTAATCGCCCGCGGGGCCGGGGTCGGGGGCCTGCCAGATGCCGTTGACAAAATGACCGCCCAGCCGGACAATGGGGATGAGATTGCGGGCATACGCCTCGGTGACAAATTTCACTGCGCACTCGTCCGGGCCGGTGGTGCCGGCGTCGATGCCCTGGAAAAGCTGGGTGACGTACCCGCCGTTACCCACCAGCGTTCTGGCCCCTTCCAGGTGCAGGGTCAGGTCGGTGCAGTCGTGCAGGAGGGTGTGGATGCCGAACGGGTTGTGGGCCTTGTTGCCCGCCGAAGGCAGGTGGTACGGCCCCCACGTCAGGCTCTGCCCGCTGACCTCCGGTTCGCGGCTGTCCAGCGGCCAGCCTTCGCCCAGGGCCACGGTGGTGCCGGTGATGTAGCTGACCCCCTCCGGCAGGGTGATGGTCAGCCGGCCATCGTACACCACGTGTTCGGTGCGGTTCAGCAGTTCGATGCGGTAGGTGGTTTCGCCGCCGGGATAGGAGTCGGTGGCTGTGCCTTCAACCGCCAGCACCGGCTCCTGGGCCGCGGCCCGGTCTGCCGGCGCGGCCAGTCCTCCGGCTATCCCTGCCGTGATGGCGATTGGAATGAGAATTCGGCGCAGAAATTTGCGGGTCATCCCTTTCAATTTTATCGGTTGGAGCGCGAATCGCCAATTCTGACAATCCGGTTTACAATTTCATCCGTATACTTTAGCAGATTTCTATGTCTGTCCGATGGTAGGGGCAATATCATTACTGCGATAGAAACTGTTTGCCGGAAGCTGTCTTATCTGTCGCTGGCCGCGGCAGTGATATTTCTGCCCTGGCGCTATCGTTTTACGCTCCAGCCTCGACCATTTCCACCCGTCTACCGCGACTACACCGACTTTCTGCTCTTCCCCTCCGATATTTTTGTGCTGGCCGCGGTTGGTCTGTGGGCCGTAGCCTTTCTTTTGCGTCCCCGCCCGCTCAAGTGGGGGCCGTCTTTTCTCAGCCTGCCCCTGGCCGGGCTGACCCTGCTGGCCGGTTTGAGCATTCTCTGGTCTATTGACCCGCGCCTGAGCGCGTACCACGTCCTCCGGCTGGTCGTGCTGGTGGGGCTGTATCTGGCTCTGGTCAACGGGGCGTTGCCCTGGCCGGCGGTGGCTTTGCCGGTGGCCGGACAGGCGGCCATTCAGGCGGTGGTCGGTATTGGGCAGGGAATGGCTCAACGTTCTCTGGGACTGGTTCGTTGGGGTGAACTGCCCCTGGACCCGGCCTGGGCCGGTATCAGCGTGGTGGCCGCCGGCGAGACGCGCTGGTTGCGGGCATACGGCCTGTCTGCCCATCCCAACATTCTGGGCGGCTGTTTTGCCCTGGCAATGCTGGCCCTGCTGGGCCATTACGCCGACCGGAAGAGCGCCGGCGCGGCGTGGCTGGTGGCGGTTTTTGGCCTGTCCGCGGTGGGGCTGTGGTTGACCTACTCCCGCGCCGCCTGGATTGCCTTTGCCGCCGGCCTGCTGTTCTGGCTGGTCGTGCTGGCCGGTCGCCGCGACCGGACGGCCCTGCGGCGGGCCGGGGAGCTTCTGCTGGCCGCGGGGGTGATGATACTGCCGTTTGCCTGGCAGAACCTGCCGCTGACAGCCGTCCGGCTGAACTGGCCCGGCTTTTTTACCCAGGCTGTGCTGGAGCATCGCTCGGTGGCGGAACGTTCCCTGCTGAACCAGGCCGGCCTCAGCCTGGCCGCGGCCCGGCCCGCAACCGGCTTTGGACTGGCAACCTCCCCCCTGGCCCTGCGCGAGGCCTGGCCCGATTTTCCGGCAGACTACCAGCCGGCCCATCTGGTTCTGCTGGATGCCGCGGTTGAGCTGGGACTGCCGGGTGGGGTGCTGGTTCTGGTGCTCATCACCGCGCCGTGGGTTGCCGTGTGGCGGATGCGGTCGCTCCTGGCCTGGACGGTCCCCTTTGTCACGCTTTCGGCGATGCTGGTGGCCGTCACTGTCATCGGATTTTTTGACTACTATACCTGGCTTCTGCCGCCGGGCCGGCTGTGGCAGTGGCTGGTGTGGGGGCTTTGGGCCGGCCAATTTCTGACCGCCAGAGAGACAGGACGGTAAACAATGGCGGATGACCGGCGGACAGCAGGCGAACTTTTACCCTGGGCCATCTTGCAGACGGTGGCCTATGCTGATGTGTTCGACTACCCCCTGACGCTGGCGGAACTGCACCGCTACCTGGTGGGGGTGGCGGCTTCTTCGGCGGAGGTGGCGCGGGTGGTGTCTGCCCATCCGGTCTGCCGGGAGCGGCTGGAGGAAGCGGAAGGCTTCTACACCTTGGCCGGACGGACAGCGCTGGTGGCCTGCCGCCAGCGGCGAACCGCGCACGCCGCGGCCCTCTGGCCCCTGGCCCGGCAGTATGGCCGGCAGGTTGCCAGTCTGCCTTTTGTCCGGCTGGTCGCCGTGACCGGCGCCCTGGCCGTGAACAACGTGGAACCCGGCGCGGATATCGACTTCATGATAGGGGTGGAGCCGGGCCGTTTGTGGCTGTGCCGGGCGCTGATTATTCTGCTGGTGCGCCGGATTCAGCGGTCCGGCGGGCCAACGCTGTGCCCCAACTATCTGCTCTCCACCGGGAACATCCGGCTCCAGGAGCACAACCTGTTTACCGCCCACGAACTGGTGCAGATGGTTCCCCTGCACGGGTTTCCGCTCTACCGGCAACTGCGCCGGCTGAACCGCTGGTCAGACCGCTACCTGCCCAATGCCGCCGGCCCCCCGGCCGCGCTCCGGCCCGTTTCTGCTGTCAACGGCTGGCCCCGCCAACTGCTGGAGACCGGCCTGCGCTTGCCGCTGTTCAACCGCCTGGAGCAGTGGGAAATGAACCGCAAAATCCGCAAACTGACCGCCACCGCGGCGGACGGGGCGGAGATTTGCTTTACCCCGGATTGCTGTAAAGGCCACTTTGGCGCGTACGGGCGGCGCACCCTGGCCGCGTTTGAGGCCCGTTTACAAGAATGGAGGATTCCATGCCCGTCGATATAACCCTGGTTCATCCCCTGTTTATCTGCAAAGACCCGGTGGAGCAGAAGCTGATGACCCCCTACTTCCCGCTGGGTCTGCTGTACCTGGCCGCGGTGCTCCGGCAGGATGGCTACCGGGTAGACATCTTCGACTGCACTTTCCGGCAGGACTACCGGGAGTTCGAGACCTACCTCCAGCAGGCCCGCCCGCGGGTGGTCGGCATTACCTCCCTTATCACCATTCGCCGGCACGCCCTCATCCTGTCGGAAATTGCCCACCGGCAGGGAGCCACAGTTATCCTGGGCGGCCCGGACCCCACCGGCATCCCGGAGCGGTACCTCCATCACCGGGTGGGTGATGAGTTTGCTGTAGACCTTGTGGTTCACGACGAGGGGGAGCTGACCTTGCGCGAGCTGATGGCTTTTCTGGTTGGTCAGGGTGACCACCCGCCGGCGCTGGCGGAGATTGCCGGTCTGCGCCGGCGCGGCCCCGACGGCCGCATCACCGCCACCGCTCCCAGACCCCGCATCGACAACCTGGATGCCCTGCCCTTCCCGGCCCGCGACCTGGTGGATATGCAGGCCTACCGCGAGGCATGGCGGCGGGCGCACGGTTACTGGTCGCTGAGTATGATAAACACCCGCGGCTGTCCCTACGACTGTGCCTGGTGCCAGCGGGCCGTATTTGGCCGGCTGTTCCGCACCCGCTCCGCGGCCAGTTCTGCCGCGGAAATGCAGTTCATCAAGGAAACCTACGCTCCCGACCATCTCCGCATTGTGGACGACATCACCGGTATTCGCAAACAGTGGGTCCAGCAGTGGCGGGATGAAATTCTGGCCCGCGACGCGGCCATCCCCTTTGAATGCCTGACCCGCGTGAACCTGGCCACCCCGGAAATGCTGGCCGCGCTCAAAGAAGCCGGGTGCCAGAAAATCTACTTCGGGGCGGAGTCCGGTTCGCAAAAGGTGCTGGACGCGATGAACAAGGGTATCAAAGTGGCCCAGATTGACCGCGCCGCCGAACTCTGCCGGCAGTTCGGCATCAAAACCTACTTCTTTATGATGGTCGGCTATCCCGGCGAAACCTGGGAGGACCTTCAGGCCTCGGTACAGCTTCTGCGCCGCACCCGCCCCGATGAATTCAGCACCACCATTGCCTATCCCCTGCCCGGCACCAAATTTTACGAGCAGGTGCGGGACCGCCTGCTCTTCTCCGGCGACTGGAAGCTGGACTGGGATTACACCGCCGAAAACCGCCTCCTCTTCCGCCGCGACCGGTACAACTCTCGCTTCTACCGGTGGGTGGTCCGATGGTTTCACAAGGAATGGGAAACGGCCCGGCTTCAGACCGGCCAGCCCTGCTCGCCGGTCGAGCGGGCGCGTATCTGGCTGGGGTTGTGGCTGGCTCGCCTGATGGTTCGACTGCTGGCCCACCTGCCCGCCGCCTCGACCGTCCGTTTTCAGCCGGCGGAGGGACGATGACCCATCCGCCTTCCTACCGCCAGCTTGAACACGCTTTCGACCACCTGGCCCCGGTCTACGAGACGGTGTACGGCCCGCACGGCAACCGGGTGATGGCCGGCCTGCGGCAGAAAAATCTGGCCGTTCTGGAAGCCGAATTTCCCCCCGGGGCACGTCTGCTGGAAATTGGCTGTGGGGTGGGGGAGGAAGCCGTTTACCTGGCCCGCCGGGGACGGGTCATCCTGGCTACCGACGTTTCCCCGGCGATGGTCGGCTGTACGGTGCGCCGGGCCGCCCGTGCCGGTCTGTCTCACCGGATTACCGGCCTGGCAATCCCCGCCGGACAGCTTGACGCCCTCCGCCCTCGCCTCCCCTTTGACGGCGCGTACGCCAGCTTTGGCCCGCTCAACTGCGAACCGGCCCTGCCGCGGCTCTCTGCCGCTCTGTTCGACCTGCTCTCGCCGGGCGCGGTCTTTGTCTGCTCCGTAATGGCCCGCTGGTGTCCCTTTGAAATTGGCTGGTTTTTACTGCACCTCCGGCCCCGGCAGGCCTTTCGCCGCCTGGGACCGGGCTGGCACGAGGCCGGTCTGTACGGCACCGGGGAGCGCCGGTCTGTGCCGGTGCGCTACTTTACCCCGCGCCGCCTGGCGCGGGAATTCCGCCCCTATTTTCTGCTGGAACGCAGCCTCGCTCTGGGCTTGCTGTGGCCGCCGCCCTGGCTGGACCACCTTTACCGCCGCCATTCCCGTCTGTTCGACCGGCTGGAGCCGTGGGAGACCCGCCTCAGCGGCTCGTTTCCCTGGCGGATGATGGGCGACCATATTCTGCTGGTGTTTCGACGCCGGGAATGATTGATGAAAGCCAACAGCCCCCCTCTGCTTTGCCGGAGAATCTTCAAAACCGGTAGCTACATCAGCGCCGCGCCCACCCTGGCCGACCTGGACGGCGATGGGGCGCTGGAAATCATTGTGGCCGCGGACGCGCTGTATGTGTGGCGCGGCGATGGCCGCCGGCTGGCCGGATTTCCGGTTTACGGGCAAAACCATTTTGCCGCCCGGCCCGCCGTGGCCGACCTGGACGGCGACGGCCGGCCCGAAATTGTGGTGGGCTGTGACGACAATGCAGTCTACGCCTTTAACGCCGCGGGCCAGACCGTCTCCGGGTGGCCGCAGGAAACCGGCGGCGATGTCTACAGCTCGCCCCGGCTGGTCGACCTGGACGGCGATGGCCGGCTGGAGGTGGTGGTCGGGTCGGATGACGGGCGGGTGTATGCCTGGCGAGCCGACGGTTCGCCCCTGCCGGGTTGGCCCCGGCAGACCCGCGGCTTTGTGGCCGCTTCGCCGCTGGTGGTCGACCTGGACGGTGACGGCAGGCCGGAGGTGGTGGCCGGTTCCTGGGACCGGCAGGTGTATGCCTGGCGGGCAGACGGGACGGCCTTGCCCGGCTGGCCGCAGGCTACCGGACATCTGGTCTGGTCCACGGCTGTGGCCGGGGATGTGGACGGTGACGGGCAGATGGAGCTGTTTGCGGCCGCTGAGGGGCTGTACGCCTGGCGGGCCGACGGCTCGCCCCTGCCGGGCTGGCCGCAGTCTACGGCCAGCTTCAGTGTGGCCGCGCCCCGGCTGGTCGACCTGAACGGCGATGGCCGGCCGGAAATTCTGCTGGCTTCGGACCGGCTGTACGCCTGGCTGGCGGACGGGACGGCTGTGCCCGGTTTCCCGGTGGACCTGGGAACCTACTTTTGGGCCGCCCCCGCGGTGGCAGACCTGGACGGCGACGGCAGGCCGGAGATTGTGCTGGCCGGCTGGGATGGCCGGCTGGCCGTGCTGAACAGCGAGGGAAAAATGTTGGCGAGTGCAGAGCTGGGCGGGCCGGTGTTCGCCTCGCCGGTTCTGCTCGACTTGCCGGGGCGCGGCGGGGTGGAGATTTTTGTGGCCGGATGGGACGGCCGGGTAGGGGTGTGGGAGTTCGCCGTGCGGAAGACCGTCCCTCTACCGCCGACCCGGTCCGGAGGCCTGGCCGCGCCGCTCTATGCCGCCGGCAATTTCGACCGGATACCGGAGGCCCGGCCCCTGTTTGTTTCTGTCCCCGCGGGGCCATCCAGCCGGGCGGTTCTGCGCTACCGGGCCAGTTTTGAAACCGGCTGGCACACCTCGCCGTTGGTGGTTTGTGGGGGACGGCTGGTCGGCCTTATCCAGCCGTTTCTGGCCGGAACCAGGGTGGACTGGCTGGCCTGGGTGGAGACCGGTCCCGGTGAGTGCCGGCGTTTCCCGCCGCGGGGTACGTACCGCTATTCGGTGAGGCCGGACTATCCGGCCCGGTTCCGGCGGCGGCTCAGGCAGGGGCTGGCCGGGAAGAGAAGAAGGAGGAAATAAAAAAACCGGGCTGTGGCCCGGCGGAGAGTGGGCGCAGCTGGACTCGAACCAGCGACCTCACGGATGTGAACCGTGCGCTCTGACCAACTGAGCTATGCACCCGAATTCGCCCCCTATTATACCATTACCCCCACAAACGCGCAAACCGGACACGAGA
>RFJV01000434.1 GCA_003694775.1 Chloroflexota bacterium
AACTCTCCAACTCCCAAACTCACCTGGAGGCAATATGCTTACGAAAAGCAGAAATATTTTCATCCTCATCCTGGTGACCGGCCTCTTGCTGGTCACCGCGGCGGCGGTTTCGGGACAGGGGCAGGTGGCTCAGTCCGACACCCCGACCTCTGCCTTTGCGGTCAGCGTGTCGGGGCTGGCCTTTGTTCCCGTATTGCCGGATACGCCGTACCGGCAGGATACCACCCGCCAGCTTTTGAGCCTGACCGGAACCGAACCGGCCCGCTTCCAGTTTACGGCCCCGCTGTTTTTGCCGGACCGGAGCCGGCTGGTCAGCATGACCGTTTTCGGCGAGGACTTTGACCCCCAGGGCGCGGTGGTCGTCCGGCTCAAGCGATGCCACCACGGCCAGCCGCTCTGTACCGTGCTGGCGGTAGCCCACAGCGTGGATGCCAACGCCGCCGGCCCGTTCGATACCGGGCCTATTCCCGTGTTCAGCGAGGCCCAGGTGGATAACAGCCTGTACACCTACCTGCTGGAGCTGGAGCTGTCGGCGATGGCAAACAGCGGCCTGCGGTCTGTCCGGCTGACCCTGGAAAACGGCCCCCCGCCGACCCCTGCGCCGGTTTCTGCCTGGCAGTTATCGGGCGATACAACCACCTTTAACGTGCCTACCGGCGGCCTGTCGCGGGTGCGCATCTGCACCGACGACCTCAGCCACCTGGATAACGTGACCCACTACCCCCGTCTGCTGGTAGACGGCAGAACAACCACCCTGGAATCGAACACCTGCGTCACCGTCTGGGGGCAGGACATCCAGATTCGCCGCGGCCTCAACGCCGGGCCATCGTCGGGTACATACCAGATTATGCCGTAAACAGGCCGGTTTGGGCAAAAAAGAGCAACGCCGCCACCGGTCGTTGCTCTTCTGCGTTTTGGCCCGCGAAACGGCTACGGAATTTCTGACGGCAAAGACTGTCCCTGCCCCCGGCACTCCACAAACACCTTGTTGCTCATCGGGGGCGAGGCCGGCGCGCCTTCTTTTCTGGCCTCCAGGTAGTACACCACCCCGTACTGCGTATTTCCGGCGGAAGGTTCACAGAAAATCAGCCGCTGGTGGTCGGCAATGGTCATCGTGCTGGCGGCCCGCGGGTCGCCCTGCTGAATGGCCGCGCACAGCTCCGAGCTGGAATTGCAGACCACCGAACTGCCGGTGGCCGTCTGCCCAATCTGCCCGACCGCCTGCTGGCGAACGAACTTCCACTCGCTCTTGTTCCAGCACAGCCAGTTAAAACTGCCGTTTGGGTCTACCAGCGGCGGACAGGATTTGGTGATGGTTCGCCGGTACAGGTCGGCATGGAAGATAATGCCGTTGACCTCCGGGTCGAAGTGCATCCAGCGGGCATCCAGGGTCCCCGGCACGACATTGGCCGAAAAGGACACACTGGCATCCGAGGCCGTGACCGGCGCATTACTCGACAGGACCACGTTCAGATTGAACTCCCCGCCTTCCGGCGGCAGAACATCCACTTTCACCTGGGCCTGGGCGGAGCAGGAGCCGTTATCGGCAATCAGGGTGATGGTATGCTGGCCCAACTGGTCGGGAATAAAGCCGCGGCGGTCGGTGAAGTTGCGGGTGGCCAGGTTGGTCACGTCGCCGGTGGGTTCCTTCACCAGGATGTCGTAATTATCGGCATTGATGATGCTCCAGTCCAGGGTAACGGCTTCGCCCAGACGGGCTTTCACGTCTACCGGATTGGCCGGGCGGAACACGTCTCCCACCCCCAGAATTTCAAACCGGTTGACCTGCGGCGCGCCGTAAATACCAAATTCGCAATCCCGCACCACCTCCATCGTCACCCCGATGATAGGGCCAAAATAAACGCCCTGGGGATTGCGCATCCGCCAGTAGCTCTGGTGGATGCCGGGAGTCACCGGAACATTCAGGACGACCTCCAGCAAAGCGACCTGGTTGGGCTTCCCTTCCGGGACAATCAGATGCTCGGTATCCTCGATGATGTTGCGCCGCTCCGGCTGGAAGCCGGTAAAGCCTTCAAAGGCCACCCCGCCAGACCCCATCGACCGGCCGCCGTAGAAGGCCAGTTCGTAGCCCGGTCCCCAGGTGCAGGTGCCGATATTGCGCAGTTTCCAGATGCGGTGGACCTTTGTTCCCCCCACGGCCTTAACCGCAATATCATCATCCTCAATGATGACCTGCCGGACATCCGGGTCGGGGGGGATGTACGGCCCCAGGTACTCCGCCGCGTCGCAGACCGGCACGGTCAGTTTGGGCAGTTCTGCCTGGGTGGGGCCGGGCGGTACGCCGGGAATCGGCGGCGGAGGCGGGTAGCGCGGAATGGGAGTGGGTGTGGGCAGGGGCGTGGCCGTGGCAACAATGGCAATGGCCGC
>RFJV01000435.1 GCA_003694775.1 Chloroflexota bacterium
AACTCTCCAACTCATAAACTCTTTAACTCTCCAACTCACAAACTCCCTAACTCCCAAACTCTCCAACTCCCAAACTCACAAACCGTCTAACTATTTTTTCAGGAGGGACAAACAATGTCTAAAAAACTGGTAATTTTACTGGGTGTACTGGTTCTTTTGAGCCTGGTCGTTGCCCCTGGCTATGCCCAGGAGGGTGCGCAGTGCGACGATGTGTACACCGTGCAGGCCGATGACTGGCTGAGTAAGCTGGCCGACCGCTTCTTTGGCACTTATCTGGCTTACCCGGCCATCGTCGACGCCACCAATGCCGCGGCCAACAAGGATGACAGCTTTGCCAAAATCAAGAACCCCGACGAAATCGAAGTTGGGCAGAAGCTGTGCATTCCTTCCAAGGAAGAGGCCGAAGCCTTCCTCAAGCCCAAAGCCGCCGAAGGCAAGGTGCTGGTTGAGTTCTGGAGCACCGACAACGAGGAAGAGCGGGTAAAGGTGTACGAAGAAGTAGCCGCCCGCTACATGGCCCAAAACCCCAATGTTGAAATCCGCATTGTGCCTATCGAAGAGGCCGGCGTATCCCAGCGCATCGCCGTGGCAGTCGCCGCCAACCGCGTGCCGGACATCGTCCGCATGGGCATTGAGCGTGTGGCCGCCTTTGCCGCGGACGGCATCCTGGATGAAGACGCGGCCACGGCCACCATCCAGGCCATCGGTGAGGACGACTTCCGGGCCGGCCCCCTGCAGATGGTCACCAATCCGGCCACCGGCAAATACTCCGCCGTACCTTTCGATGGCTGGATTCAGGCCATCTGGTACCGCAAGGACGTGTTCGAACAGCTTGGCCTGGAACCGCCGGTCACCTGGGACGCCATCAGCGCGGCCTGCGAAAAAGTGCCCGGCTTTGGCAACTTCCTCTACGGCCTCACCCTGGGCACCGACCCTGGCCAGAACTACGGCCACCAGGTCTTTGAGCAGGTCGCCATTTCCAACAACGCCTGGCCCTTCGACGAGCAGGGCAACGTGACCATGAACACCCCGGAAATGATTGAAGCCCTGCGCTGGTACGCCAGTCTGCAGGAATGCGCCACCCCCGGCCCGCAGTACTGGCGTGGCGCCCGCGAAGCCTACGAATACGACCAGGCCGCTATGCTCTTCTACTCCACCTACATCATGGATGACCTGGTTGAAGGTTCCGGTCTGGAAGGCGGCGGCAAAGTTCAGCTCTCCACCCCCGACCTGGCCGCTCGCACCGGCTTTGCCCCGCGTATGGAAGGCCCCAACGGCTCTGCCACCTACGGCCAGCTCGTCACCCTGGCTATCATGAAAGGCGCGGACCCGGTGGCCCAGGACGTGGTCAAGTTCTTCCTCACCGAAGGTTATCAGGACATCCTGGCTCTGGCGCCCTTCGGCAAAGTCCCGGTGCTGAAGAGCGCGGTGGATGAGTGGAAGAACAGCAGTGAATACTTCAAGAACTACGACCCCGAAACCCTGGACCAGATTGCTAACGGCTACGACACCATGCAGAGATGGCTCTTCCGCCCGGACTACGACGCGGTTGAGCGGGCCGTCATCGGCGACATTGAAGGCCGGCTGTTGATTCCGCAGGTTATCAGCCGCATTGCCCTGGAAGGCTCTATGACGCCGGAAGAAGGCGCGGCCTTCCTGCAGGAACAGGTAGAAAACCTGCTGGCCGAGCGCCGTGCTCAGGCCCAGTAAGGTTGTGCTGACAATGCCCTGGAAAATGGACTCCGGTCGCAAAGCGGCTGGAGTCCATTTTTTGCCCTGTTTATTCCAAAAGGATGTGACCTATGGCAACAACAGTCCCTTCCCGCTCCCGGCGAGGTCCCTGGGCCAATACCCTCCGGGGGCGCGAGGTTCGTCTGGCCTGGTTGTTGATTTCTCCCACGGCCATCATCGTTTTTGGGCTGGTGCTGTTTCCGGCCATCTTCAGCATCTGGATTAGCTTTCACAGCATCGGCCTGAACAACCTGAACAGTGTATTCACGGCCCCCTTTGTCGGCTTGCAGAATTACCGGTCGGTGATAACCGACTTTTCATTCCGTTACAACAACTTAACCAACATGGGCGCGGCCCTGACCAGCATTGTGTACTCTTTTGCCGGTACTATCCTGACCCTGTTGGTGGGGCTGATAGCCGCTCTGCTCCTTAACCAGCCGTTTCGGGCCCGCGGCCTGTCACGGGCGGTGTTTCTGTTTCCCTATGTGGCCCCCATTGTCAGCGTGGCCTTTGTCTGGCGCTCCATGCTCGACCCGCGCCCGTCGGGGGTCATCAATTACCTGTTAGTATCGCTGGGGCTTATCGACGCGCCGTTTCCGTTTTTGTCTACCCGCGGCTGGGCTTTAGTGCTGGTCATCATTTTTGATGCCTGGCGCTACTTCCCCTTTGCCATGCTGATGATTCTGGCCCGGCTTCAGGCCATCGACAAAACTCTGTACGAAGCCGCAGTCGTCGACGGGGCCAGCACTATGCAGAAATTCTGGTACATTACCCTGCCGGAAATTCGCTACGTGCTGGGCGCGATTTTCCTCCTGCGCCTCATCTGGACCTTCAACAAGTTCGATGACATCTTCTTGCTGACCGGCGGCGGCTTCGGCACCAAGGTCCTGCCGGTGCTGACCTACGAGTTCAGCTTCCGCCTGTTCGATTTTGGCAAGGGCGCGGCCACGTCGATGATTCTGCTGGTGATGCTGGTGATTTTCCTGCTGGTGTATGTCCGCTTTGTCATGCGCAACGTGGAGGAATAAGGGAGACCGACAATGAACACGAATGACACGAATTCGGAAAAGGCTAATTTTATCGACCACCTGGCCCGGCGGATGACCTGGCCCCGCTTCTTTTTTGCCCTGGGGTTGATTGTCTTCTGGACGACGATTATCTTCCCCTTTTACTGGATGGTTAGCTCTTCCTTCAAGACCGGGGAGCAAATGGCCGGCCGCGCCCCGGTGTTTGTCCCCACGGAACTGCGCTGGGACGCTTACCTGGAGCTGTTCGACCCCAGCCCGGAGTATACCCGCTATCTCTGGAATCACGTCTGGTACCGCTTGCTGGGCGGGTACAATATCCAGTTCGACGCGCCGCGTGAGCGGTTTCAGGATTTTGGGGTCAATGTTATCAACA
Source organism: Chloroflexota bacterium (assembly GCA_003694775.1). Taxonomy (GTDB): domain Bacteria; phylum Chloroflexota; class Anaerolineae; order 4572-78; family J111; genus J111. The sequence continues at coordinate 3,133 of RFJV01000435.1, forward strand.
GTTTGTTTGTGGCCGTCCCCACCGCGCTGATTGCCGTTATCCTGTCGATGCTGGGCGCGTATGCCGTGGCCCGGCTTAACTTCAGGGGCAAGGATTTTCTGCTCAACTCTATCTTGATTATCTACCTGTTTCCGGGGATTCTGCTGATTATTCCGCTGTTTGCCATGCTGTCTCAGCTCAGCCAGTACGTGGGCGTTGAGGTGCAGGACAATCTGCCGGTGCTCATTTTTACCTACCTGGCCCAGACCCTGCCGGTGGCGCTGTATATGCTGGCAAACTATTTCCGCACCATCCCCGATGAAATTGAACAGGCCGCCCTTATCGATGGCTGTACCCGGCTGGGCGTTATCTGGCGGGTCACTATGCCCCTGGCTGTGCCGGCACTGGTGTCGGTGGCTATCTATACCTTTATGATTGCCTGGAACGAGTTCCTTTACGCCCTGGTCTTTTTGAATGACCGGTTTATGTTTACCATGCCTATCAAAATCAACGCCATTTTCAACGACCCCAGCCCCCGGATGGAAGTGGTCATGGCCGCCTCAACCGTGATGAGCCTGCCGGTGATGGTGCTCTTCCTGGCCCTGGAGCGCTTCCTGGCCGAGGGCCTGTCCGCGGGCGGCGTTAAGGGATAGCCGGTTGCGGTATGCCGGTTATTCAATCGGATACAGCATCAGTTCTGGCATAGGAAAATGCCGGGCGTTTGTAGTTACCAGAGTCAGGTTGTAATACAGAGCCGTGGCCGCAATCTGGGAGTCGGCTAAAGAGAGCTGTATCCCCTGGCGGGCATATTTGTAGATTAAGCGACCTGCCATATGGGTGCGTTTCAATTTGGGGGCAAATAGGATATCCGCCTACAGCATCATGGTAGCTGGGGCATCCCTATGCCCCAGAAAATGGGCCCGGCATAGGGA
>RFJV01000436.1 GCA_003694775.1 Chloroflexota bacterium
GATGAGGGTGAAATCCTGGTCAACGGCCAGCCGGTTGAAATCAAGTCGCCCAAGGATGCTATCCGCCACGGCATTGGTATGGTCACCCAGCATTTTGCCCTGGTCCCGCCGCTGACGGTCACCGAAAATGTCATCCTCGGCTACACCGGCGGCTTCCAGCTCAAACTCGCGGAGGCACATGAGAAGGTGGCCGAAGCCTCCCGCCGCTTTGGCATTGAGGTAGACCCCACGGCGCGCGTGCGCGACCTGTCGGTGGGGCAACGCCAGCGGGTGGAAATTCTCAAGGCTCTGTTCCGCGAGGCCAACGTGTTGATACTGGACGAACCAACCGCGGTGCTGGTGCCTCAGGAGGTCGACCTGCTGTTTGAGAGCCTGCAGAGACTCCAACAGCAGGGGCTATCGGTGGTTTTTATCAGCCACAAGCTCAACGAGGTGATGACCATCACCAACCGGGTGACGGTTCTGCGTGCCGGCAAGGTTATCGGTACGGTAGACACGGCCTCCACCACCCAGCCCGACCTGGCCCGGATGATGGTGGGCCGGGAAACATTCGGGGTGACCAAAAGCGGACAGCCGGAAACCGGCCCGGTGGCCCTGCAGTTGAAAAATATTGCCGCGGTCGATAACAAGGGCCTGCCGGCCCTGAAAAATATCTCGCTTGAGGTGCGGGCCGGCGAAATTCTGGGGCTGGCCGGGGTGTCGGGCAACGGTCAAACCGAGCTGGCCGAAGTGCTGTCGGGGACCCGCAGATGTACGTCCGGGCAAATCCTGGTGCAGGGCCAGGACCTGACCAACGCCGGCCCGGCCTGGTTGATGGCCGCCGGGGTGGGCCGCATTCCGGAAGACCGGCACGCCAGTGTCGTTCCGCAGATGACGGTCGCCCAGAATATGGTGCTGGAGCACCTGGACGATTTTGTCTCCAATGGGGTGCTGAACCACCGGGCCATTCGCCAGTACGCCGAAAAGCTGATTGCGGAATACCAGATTAAAGCCTCCCCCACCGACAAAATCCGCACCCTGTCCGGCGGCAATATGCAGAAGGTCATCCTGGCCCGTGTGTTCGAGCGCCAGCCCAAAGTGATTATTGTGTCCCAGCCTACCCGCGGCCTGGACGTGGGCGCAACCGAGTATGTCCGCAGTAAATTGCTGGAACAGCGGGACCGGGGCGCGGCTATTCTGCTGATTTCCGAGGACCTGGATGAAATCCTGGAGCTGTCCGACCGCATCGCGGTGATTTACGAAGGAAAGATTATGGGCATTGTTCCGGCTTCGGAAGCCAGTGTGGAACAGCTTGGCCTGATGATGTCCGGCGTCAGCCAGAAGGCCGCGGCTTGAGACGGCCCCTATACAATAATGTCTTCACCTAATCAAAGACGCGCTGGATACCGGTTGCCAGCGCGTCGATGTTTTTTACCGGCCGGGCCGCGTCGAACAAAAGGTAACTGCCGCGGTGGCGGGGCCGGGCGTGGGCGGCACTCGACAGCCGCAGTTGGCGGCCCACTTTCTGCCAGCCGCCGCGGGTGGTCAGGTGGCCGCTGACCAGCAGTTCCTGCCGCCAGTACCCCTCCGAAAGCTCCGCCAGCAGAGCATGCACAAAAATGGCGTAATCCTCCGCCCCGTACTCCTCCTCGCACCGGGTAAAGAGCGCCGGCCAGAGCAGGCCGGCAAAGTCCGGGTGCTGGCTGGCAAGCACCCCGCGCAGAAGGTGGTTGTAGCGGGTATCCTCCGGCCCGCTGACCCCCAGATAGCGCCGCGCCAGGGTGTCGTAATGGTGGTCAAAAAGCCGCCGGCGCATCAGGGCCGCGTTTTCCTGACTGCCGATGATGTCCTCCGCCCAGTCCAGCAGTTCCCGATGGTTCCACAAAAAAAGCCGCCGCGCCGAACCGGGCGCGGCCGCTTCTGCCGGAGCACCGGCGTGTGCCAGCGACACCCCGGCTCTGGTGCGCAGGTAAAACGGCAGGCTTTCGAATAGGGCCGCCACCTCGTCGCGGCGACCACTGCGGGTCAGGGCGGTCTCAAAAACAGGGGTAAAGGATTCATCCCCCCGTGCCAGGTCGATGCCGTAGATGTGGGGCAGTTCATGGTTGCCGCACAGGTAGATAACAGCCTCCCCGTATTCAGCCTGCAGGGCCAGCACATCCAGCACCATCTCCAGCGACTCGTCCGGGCCGCCGTCAGAGCGGTGAATCAGGTCGCCGGTCAGCACCAGGTAATCGGCCCGGCCCGCCGCCTGCAGGTCAACAAACCGGTCGCGACAGCGACGGTAAGCGTCTCCATCGCCGTGCAGGTCGGTGACCACCATTACCTGGCCGGCATCCAGCGACCAGAGACGGGGAAAATGCTTCTCCAGCATGCTCAGTGCAGGATTTTGCTCAGGAACATCTTGGTCCGTTCGTGTTTGGGGTTGGTAAACAGCTCGGTGGGCGTGGTATCTTCCACAATGACCCCGTTGTCCATAAAGATGATGCGGTCTGCCGCGTTGCGGGCAAAGCCCATCTCGTGGGTGACCACCACCATCGTCATCCCTTCCTGAGCCAGACTGAGCATCACATCGAGCACTTCTTTAATCATTTCCGGGTCCAGGGCGCTGGTCGGCTCATCGAACAGCATGATTTTGGGGTTCATAGCCAGGGCACGGGCAATGGCCACCCGCTGTTGCTGTCCGCCGGAAAGCTGGCCCGGATAGGCATTGGCCTTTTCCGGTATGCCGACCCGCTCCAACTGCTCCATGGCAATCCTGATAGCCTCGTCCTTTTTCCGTTTCCGCACCACGGTCTGGGCGATGGTCACGTTTTCCAGCGCGGTCAGGTGCGGAAACAGGTTGAACTGCTGGAAGACCATCCCCACTTCGCGGCGCACCGCGTTGATGTTGGTGGTCTTCTTGCTCAGATGGATACCGTCTACCCAGATGTCACCCGATGTAGGCACTTCCAGATAGTTGATACAGCGCAGAAGGGTAGACTTGCCGGACCCGCTGGGTCCAATGATGACCACCACCTCGCCGGGCTGAACTTCCAGGCTGACACCGTTGACGGCACGAACGTGTCCAAAATGTTTTTTCAAATCCTTGATAACGATAATTGGTTCAGCCATCCATCCGCAACCTCTTTTCCATAAATTTGACCCCCAGAGAGAGCAGAACGGTCATAAACAGGTACATAAAGGCAACAATGTTAAATGTTTTCAGGTACTCAAAGGAGCTGGAGGCGTACAGCTTGCCCAATTGGGTAATATCCTTGACGCCCAACGCTGACACCAGCGACGATTCCTTGAGCATGGCGATAAAGTCGTTGCCCAGCGGGGGCAGAACCCGCCGCACGGCCTGGGGCAGAATGATGTAGCGCATCGACTGGAGATACGACATGCCCAGCGACCGGGCCGCTTCCATCTGCCCCCGGCCGATAGATTCAATGCCGGCCCGGAAGATTTCCGCCGAAAATGCCCCGTAGCTGATAGCCAGAGCGGTAATGGCCCTGGCCTCAAAACTCACCGAAAGGCCCGCCGTTCGACTGCCCAGCAAGGCCAGCACGTTGTCCGGCCCCAGGAGGCCCAGTTCTGCCAGCCAGACCCCCATTTTGTTGACCTGCTCCACCGCCATAGGGGTGATAACAAAGGCCACATACAGGATGGTCACCAGGATAGGAACCCCGCGCATAATCTGCACATACACCGAGGCCACATTGTACAGGATGGGGTTCTTGGAAACGCGGGCCAGGCCGGTCAGCAGACCAATGGTAACCGCGATAGAATACGCAATCAGCGTCACCCGGATGGTGACGATGAAACCATCCTTCAGGAATGCAAAAATCTCCTGGTAGGTCTGGTTGAAGTAAAACGAGTAAACCAGGTAAATGGCGGTCAGAAAAATAAACAGGAACCACCACGGCATTTCTGCCAGCTGGTCGGTTACTTTGGTTTGCGTGGAAACATCTGCCCGTAATTCAACCGGTTCGGTCATTGATGTTTTCCTTTCGTCTAGCTGGAGTTTGCATCAGGATTAAAGTGCGAGAAACAGGTAAAATTTGCTCTGGTTATTCGGTTGCCAGGGCATGGATTATCTCACCGCTCCGGGCCTCAATCACCACGGTAAAACCAGGTGAATAGCCTGCATCCAGGTAGTTGACATACCAGGTTGGCATGGTGTCGTCCAGCGGATAGCGGGTCAGGGCCGCGGCGGCGGTGTAGCCCTTGTCCAGGTATTCCTGCCCGCCTGCATCCGCGGCAAGCTGAAAAATCTTTTTGGTATCAAATATGACTTTATCGACATCCGGGATAGGGGGAACACTGCCGGCATTTGGAATTGGGGTGGTGTTGAGCACCCCGTTGACAAATATCATCGTATTCATCCCATTGGTCGATGGCGACACAAATTTGGCCGTCCAGCCCGTAGACGTTCCATCGGCTTCCAGCGGCCCCAGAGCCGATGTTTGCAGTTCTATCAGCACGGCATCGGCTTGCCACCGACGAGCTTCTTCCAGCGTTAGCTGGTAGGCCTGCTCGCCGGTCAGAGCCGCGGTTTCCGGAAGTACGGATGCTTCCTGCGTCTCCGGGGAGGTCTCCGCCGCAGATGGTTCGTCGGTTGGGGTGGGGGGCGGAATGGGGGTGGCCGTTGGTTCGGCTGGTGTTTCTGCCTCGGATTGGGCCGGGAGCTGGTCACCGGCCTGAGTTTGCGCCGATTCCTGCGCCGGTTCCGCTGTCGGGGTGCTTTGTTCCGCGGTGGGCAGAGTCACTTTGAGCGATTCGGAGGCCGGGGTCTGCTCCGCGCCGCCGCATGCCGACAGCAGTAAGATGATGACCAGACCGGTAAACAAACGTTTCATTTGATTAGCCTTTCAAAAGAGAGTCCTGACCGGCCCAAAAGATTAGGCCGGTCAGGACGATGGTCAGTTAAGCCCCCTTACTGGGAGTAGGAAGGTTCGGCAATATCGTCGTAGGTGATGGTGAACTTGTCGGAGAAGTACTTTTCGCTCAACTGTTCCAGGAAGCCGTCCGCCTTCATCGAAGCCAGGGCCTTGTTGACCGGTTCAACCAGGTCACTACCCTTGGGGAAGATGAAGCCGAGCTGGTCGCTGGAGAGCGTGCCCTCGATGAGCTTCAGGTCCTCGGCATGGACACCCACGTATCCCTGCCCGGCGGTATCGTCGATAATCACCGCGTCCACATCACCGGCCAGCAGGGCCTGAACTGCCAGCCCAAACTGGTCAAAGGTGACCACCCGGTTTTCACCCACAAAATCAACCGCGGTCAGGTAGTTGGTGGTTCCTACCTGGGTGCCGATGATAAGCTCATCGTTAGCCTTGAACTCGTCCAGGTTGGTGAAGCGGTCTTCATCCTTGCGGACCAGCAGACGCTGTTCCACACTGATGTAGCCATCGGAGAAGTCTACTACCTTGGCCCGTTCTTCAGTGATGGTGATGCCGTCGGCGGCCACATCGAACTGGCCCTGGCTGACCGCGGCAATCATGCCGTCCCAGGCCACCTCAACGTACTGCGGCTCGCAGTTCAGCCGGCGGCAGATTTCGTCCCAGGCGTCGTAGTCCCAGCCGGCGGCTTCACCGGTATTCAGGTCGATGTAGTTAAAAGGCAGGTAAGCGTTTTCCACCGCAATGGTCACCTTGCGGCCACCCAGGTCGGGCAGTTCTTCCATCATAGCTTCACTGCCGCCCTCGACCGCGATGTCAAAGCC
>RFJV01000437.1 GCA_003694775.1 Chloroflexota bacterium
ATGGAGCACGTCATCACGATGGTGGTTGCCGTGGGCGTGCTGGAGTTCACCGCGGGCCGGGTGAAGAAGGCCCGCGGCAAGAAGATGCACCAGATTACCCTGATAGGTTTTGTGGTGGCCTTTGTGCTAATCTTCGCCGGCCTGCAAATTGTCGGCGGGCTGTTCTGAGGGGCGGAGCACTTTCTGCGCCCAGACCAGGTCGTAAATGGTTTGCCAGGGCAGAATCTGGACGTTCGCCAGCGGCAGTTGGGACAGAATGCCGGCCAGCCGGGCGGCAGTCCAGGTTTTGCCGGGCATAAAGCGGGCTTCCCAGCCGATGCGGTTGGTAAACAGGAGCCAGCCGGCCCGCGGAGAGGCCGCGTCGGCAGGGCGGAGCACCCGCACCAGTTCGCCCAGACCGCGGCGCGGGTCGGGTGTAAACTCCAGCGCCTCCAGGCAGGTGACGGCATAGAAGGTATTGTCGGCAAAAGGCAGGGCCATCGCGTCGGCCTGGAGCAGGAGCACCCGCCGGCCGTGAGCGGCCAGGTCTCGCCGGGCGATGGCCAGCATTTTTGAGGCCCGGTCCAGACCGATGACCCGTCCCTGGAAAGCCGGCTGTTGGAGCAAGGCCAGCGGCAGGCGCCCCGTGCCCACGGCGACATCCAGCACCAGCGCGTCGGGCTGGCCCTGCACCCGGTTTGCCAGAGGCAGACCCAGCGTGTGCGCCTCCATCAGGGGGTCAAAATCTTTAATACGGTTGTAGCGCGGCGCGGTCCAGTCGTACAGCAGAGCCACCAGCCGGGGGCCAAGATAGGCCCCTTCGGCCAGAATCAACTGCCAGTACAGCACCAGCGCCAGCAACACCAAACCGAGAACAATGAACCAGACAGGCAATTATATTCTGCTCCTCCATTTACCCGACGATGTCACTCTGACCATCGGCAAGCTGGGGACGTTTGACTTCCCGGCGGGCTGGTATGCCTACGTGGGCAGTGCCTTTGGCCCCGGCGGCCTGGTGGGACGGCTGGGCTACCATCTCAAGCCGGTAGAAAAACCGCACTGGCACATCGACTATCTGCGGCAGGCGGCCCAGGTGAAAGAAATCTGGATTACCGTGGGCGACGAACAGCACGAAGCGGACTGGGTAGACCTGATGCTGGACATTCCCGGCGCAGTGGTGCTGGTCGAGGGGTTCGGCGCGTCCGATTCGGTGCAGGAAAGCCACCTGATTTATTTTGACGTGCGCCCGTCGCTGGAAGATTTTGCCGTGGGGGTGAGACGCCGGTTTCCGGACATCCGGGTTATCCGCGCCTTTGGCGAAGAAGAAGCGTAGCCTGCCGGCTCAACCGCCCCAGTAGACCCGCGCCAGAAAAACCGCCACCATCAGCACCCCGGAGGTCAGCCGGGCCGCCACCCCGGCCAGACTGCCGGCCAGGTAGCCGCGAATGGCCCGGAACACAGCCGGCCAGTTCCGGTGGCGACGCCATTCCACCAGCACAATCCCCACCGCCATGCCCACCAGCCCGGCCAGACACCCCAACACCGGAGAACCGATAAAGCTGGCAACAATCCCCAGCCCCAGCCCCAACCCCGCGCCCAGCAGAACCGCGGCCCAGGAAGCTCCCCCCAGCCTGGCTCCAAAATGACCAGCCAGCACGTCCATCACCAGACCGGCCAGCATCAGAAAGGTCAGCAGGCTGAAGGTCAGCCAGCCCAACCGGGGCCAGCCCAGCACCAGACCGTAAAAGACCGCCGCGGCCCAGATGATGACCGTGCCCGGAATGGGCGGCACCACGGTCAGCACCAGGCCGGTCAGCATAAAGAACAGCGTAATTGTCAGCACAAAAACCTGGGTCCAATCGACCATTGCCCACCTCGCCAGAAAACATACCATAATCGGACCATAACCGCAATTGGGAGAAGAGTTGGTTGGTTAGTTGGTTAGTTGGTTAGTTAGGGAGTTAGGGAGCTGGGTGCGTTTCAATTTGGGGGCAAATAGGATAGCATCATGGTAGCTGGGGCATCCCTATGCCCCAGAAAATGGGCCAGGCATAGGGATGCCGGCCCTACCGCCAATCAAAATTCGCCCCGAAAATGAAATACACCCAGAGAGCTGGAGGAATTGTCTGCGGCGCGGTTTACGGGTACAATGAATCACACCACCTGCTGACTTACTCTATGGAGAAATAAAATGGCGGGAGAGCTAATCCTCATCGTGGATGATGAACCGAACATCATCGAACTGGGCCGCCTGTACCTGGAAAACGAAGGCTACCGGGTAGAGGCCGCGTCCGACGGTCTGGAGGCGATGGAAAAATTCCAGGCCCTCAACCCCGCGCTGGTTGTTCTGGACCTGATGCTCCCTGAACTGGACGGCTGGGAAGTGTGCAAACGTATCCGGGCCGCCAGTGATACGCCCATCATTATGCTGACCGCCCGCACCGACGACATCGACAAAATTGTGGGGCTGGAGCTGGGCGCGGACGATTATATGACCAAGCCGTACAATCCCCGCGAACTGGTGGCCCGCGTCAAGGCGGTCCTTCGCCGGGGTGGGGCACGGCCCAAACCGGACACGCCGCCCCAACTGCGGGCCGGCCCCCTGGTCATCGACCCGGCCCGCCGCGAGGCCCGTCTCAACGGGGAACTGCTCAACCTGCGCTCCAAGGAGTTCGACCTGCTCCAGACTTTTGTGGAGCACCAGGGCCTGGCCCTCAGCCGGGAAAAACTGCTGGAGCTGGCCTGGGGCTTCGACTTTTACGGCGAAACCCGGACGGTGGATGTCCACGTGGCCCACCTGCGCGACAAGCTCAGCGCCGACCCCCGTGTAGCGATTGAAACGGTCTGGGGAGTGGGCTACAAGTTCACCGCCAGCGGGTGAGGATTGCCGATGAGCCTGCGCACGCGTCTCATTCTCTCCTATGCCCTGGTCATCGGCGTCAGCCTGACGCTGGCCTTTGCGGTCCTGATTCTGGTGGCCCGACCGCTCCAGACCCGGCTGGTCACCGCCCGGCTGAACCTGCAAAGCCGGGCCGCGGCGACCCGCGTGGAGCGGCTGGCCGGCCAGGGGCGGTCGGTAGAACAGCTTCAGGCGCAGATGGAAAATCTGGGCCGGCGAGGCAGTCTGCACCTGCTCCTGCTCAACAGCCGCTTTGAAGTCCTCGCCGACAGCGCCGGCGAGTGGCAGGGGCAATCCCTGCGGAGCGGGTCAGACAGCGAGCCGGGTGACTCTGCCGTGACCGGGCAGTTCCGCGCCCCAACCGGCGGCTCCTATCTGTACGCGGCCCAGCCGGTCCGACTGGGGGACGAGCCGGGGTACGTGGCCGCGGTGGAAAGCCGGCCCTCGCTCCTGCGCGGGCTGGTGGCCGAACTGGGCTGGGGCTTTCTGCTGGCCGGCGGCGTGGCAATGCTGGTCTCTCTGCTGTTGGGCTGGGCCATTGCCCGCTCCATTGCCCGGCCTCTGCAGAACATCGCCACCGCGGCAACAGCCGTCGCCGGGGGCGATTACGAGCACCGGCTGAAAGAAAGCGGGCCGCCGGAGGTCAGACAGGTTGCCGCCAGCTTCAACGTGATGATAGAACGGGTGGAAAGCAGTCAGCAGGCTCTGCGCGATTTTGTATCCAACGTGTCGCACGAGCTGAAAACCCCGCTGACCTCCATCCGCGGTTTTGC
>RFJV01000438.1 GCA_003694775.1 Chloroflexota bacterium
CGGCCTGAATATCGCCGGTGGCCGCGGCCTGGGCCGCGGCGGCAACAGCCCCTTCCACCAGCGGCGCGTCGAGCAGATAAATTCGCTCCCGCTGTTCTTCGGGCAGGAATTCCAGGGCCATTTCCGCGCTCAGCAGGGCACTGCCCAGGTCCATCAGGACTATCACCCCGTCGTCGCTGAAAACCTCCTGGATGGCCTGCACCACCCGGTTGGCATCCGTGCCGATAGGGTTGTCCGGGGCGTCAATACCGCCGGCAACGGCGATGGGCACTTTGCCCTGGGTCATCTGGCTGGCAAGCTCCCGGACTCCTTCGGCCAGTCTGGCACTGTGTGAGACAATGACAATCCCTATCATAAGCTGGTACCCGGTGTAGGTGATGAATGGTTCGATTCCGGGGCGGCTGGCCCGCGGAAACGGCGTCGATACGCCAGCAGTTTATCGGGCCGGCCCCGGTAGGCCTGCCGTTCGGTCTTGCCGGAGGCCAGCTGGTGAAAAATTTCTACCAGCGTGCTGTTGGCCGGGGTCGGCAGGCCGAGCGACTGCCCGGCCCGGACAATGGCCCCGTTGAGGGCATCGATTTCGGTGGTGGTGCGGCCCGCGGCCAGGTCGATGTGCAGGGAAGGCATTTTGCTTCCCCGCCCGCTCTGCATCGCAGGGCGCAGGATGGCCCGTTTCAGGCTCAGCGGCAAATACGGGGCCGATACCAGCCGGGCCAGCCACTCTACCGGGTAGCCCGGCAGGCTGACCGCCCCAATGCCCTGCGCTTTCATCACCGATACGCCTTCAGCCAGAGCCTCGATTTCCAGGTTGAACAGCTCTGGATGGGCCACAATCCGGGCCGGCGGCTCGTCCAGAATGGCGCTGGAGGCGTTGGTGACAATATTCAGAAGCAGTTTGGACCACTTCATGGCCCGGTAATCTGGATAGATTCGGGTGGGCAATCCGGCCTGGGTCAGGGTGCCGGCCAACTGCCGGACAAAACCGGACTGGCCGGCGCTCATAGCCGCCAGGCCGAGGCCCCCCTTGTCTTTACTCACTTCGATGAGGCCGGACTCCGGAACCTGGATAGGGATGGTGATGGTCCCGGCAACCACCCGCTCTGCCCCGAACCGCCCGGTCAGGTGCTCCTCGGCGCCAACGCCGTTCTGCATGGCGACCAGCCGGGCCGCGCTCTTTTCCAGCAGACCGGCCAGTTCGTCGGCCGCGGCAGGGAGGGCCGGCATTTTGACGGTGACGAAAATCACCTCAAAGGGGCCGCGGTCCGGCACGGTGGTGCAGGTTTGGGGCCGGGTGAGCAGGTCCGGCTTTCCGGGCCGGCGAATGGTCAGCCCGTCTTGCTGTATTTTGTTCATCAGCCGCGGGCGTCCAATCAGGGTAACGGCGTGTCCGGCGGCAGAGAGCATTCCGCCGATGAAACAGCCAATCGCGCCGGCGCCCATCACGGCGATATTCATGGTTTCTCCTCGGACATTTTCAGCACGGCACGGGCGGCAATATCGTCTGTGACCAGGCAGTCGAGGACGCCCAGGCGGAGCGCTCCCAAAACTGCCGCCGCCTTGTCCAGACTGCCGCCCACGCCAATCACCCACGGCGTCCGGCGCAGGGTTTCCAGGCTGACGCCGATGATGCGGTTGTGCAGTTCCAGCGGCAGGATGTTGCCGTGCAGGTCGTAATGGTAGGTGCAGATATCTCCCACTCCGCCCAGACGAATCATCTCCCGCAGTTCGGCTTCGGTAATATAGCCGGCCTTGAGCAGACCGGACAGGGCGGGGGTCAAACTGCCGATGCCCACCAGGGCGATGTCCATTTTTTCAAACAGCTCCATTGTTTCGCGGATGGAGCGTTCTTTGAGCAGGGCGTCGCGGGTGGCCGCGCTTTCTACCAGCAAGGGCGCGGGTAAGTACCGGTACTGCCCCCCCAGGGTTTGGGCCAGCCAGCGGGTCAGGTCTGGGCCGTCGAGCAGGGGATTGATGGAGCCAACCGCGCCGGTTAGCTGAACCACGGTTACTTTCCTCTGGCTGGCGGCTTGCAGGGCGTTGACCACCTGGTACACCCCGGTATTCCAGGAAATCCCCAGGGTCATTCCGTCTTCCAGCCGTTCTTCCAGATGGCGGGCGGCTTTGGCGCCAAGCTGTTCAATCAGTTGGGCATAGCCCATATTGCTGGCCGGCAGGATAATGGCTTCTTTGAGCCGGAAGCGCTCCAGCAGGCCCAGCCGCAGGGTGGTAAACTTGTCCGTGGGGTACTGGATGATGATTTTGACCACCCCCGTGCGGCGCCCTTCTGCCAGCAAACGGGATACCTGGGGCCGGGAGATGTTCAACTGCCGGGCAATTTCGCCCTGGGTCATATTCTTTTCGTAGTACAGGCTGGCTACCCTGGCTAACAGGGCATGCTTGTCTTCCGGTAAGTCTATCGTCATCTTGGGCAGTCAGATTGCATTGGTCAATGAAACAAGGTAGCAAAGTAGCAAAGTAGCAAGCAGCAAAGCAGCAAGCAGCAAAGCAGTAATGTGTATCAAACGCCTGGATAATGCTTCAACCGGCCGGTTTGCTCGTCTTCCAGCTCATCAATCCAGCCGAACGACCGGGTAACGGCTTTTTTCCAGCGCTGGTACAGTCTATCGGCGGTTTGCTCCAGCATTTGCGGATACCAGACCTTGTCTACGGTCCAATAATGGTGCACGTCGGACGGGTCTTCCCAGAAACCGCTAGCCAGGCCGGCGGCATACGCCGCGCCAAAGGCCGTCACATCGGCAATCTTGGGGCGGATGACCGGGATACCCAGAATATCGGCCTGGAACTGCATCAGCAGGTTGTTGGTGGTCATATAGCCGTCGCTTTTCAGCGAGCGGGGGGCGGCATTGATGTCTGCCTTCATGGCTTCCAGGATGTCGCGGGTCTGGTAGGCGATGGCTTCCAGGGCGGCACGGGCCAGGTGTCCCAGCCGGATATAGCGGGTCAGGCCGACAATGACCCCGCGGGCATCTTCGCGCCAGTAGGGGGCAAAAAGCCCCTTGAAGGCGGGCACAAAATATATCCCCCCGTTATCGCTGACCGTTTGGGCCAGGGTTTCGATTTCCGGAATCCGGCGGATGATTTTCAGGTTATCCCTCAGCCATTCGATAATCAGGCCGGTAAAGGCAATAGAACCTTCCAGGGCGTACACCACCGGTCCATCGCCAAACTGGTAGCAGACGGTGGTCAGCAGGCCGTGGTTGGAGGCGACGATGTCCTGTCCGGTGTTCATTATCATAAAGGACGCGCCGTCGTAGCTGTTTTTGACCTCGCCGGGGTTGAGGCACAAATGGCCTACGGCCGCGGCTTGCTGGGAACCTAAAATACCGCAGACCGGCACTCGCCCACCGAGCGGCCCGTCGGCGCGGGTGTAGCCGTAAACAGCGGGGTCGCTGGAGGGGCGAATTTCCGGCAGTACGGACGGCGGGATTTCAAAGAGGCGGCACATGTCATCGTCCCAGGTGGTGGTTCTGATGTTCATCAGCATGGTGCGGGAGGCATTGGTCACGTCGGTGACATGCACGCCGCCATCCACGCCGCCGGTCAGATTCCAGATGAGCCAGGCGTCCATGTTGCCAAAGAGGGCGTCGCCGCGGGCCGCGGCCTCGCGCAGACCGTCCACATTGTCAAACAGCCATTTGAGCTTGGTGGCAGAAAAGTAGGTGCTCACCGGCAGGCCAACCCGGTCGCGAAATCTGTCCTGCCCGCCTTCCTTGCTCAGTTCCCGGCAGATGTCGGTGGTGCGGGTGTCTCGCCAGACAATGGCATTGTAGTAGGGGCGTCCGGTTTTCCTGTCCCAGACGACGGTGGTTTCGCGCTGGTTGGCAACGCCGATGGCGGCAATGTCTGCCGCGGTGAGGGAGGCTTTTTTCATGGCCTCGCTGATGACCACCTGGGTATTGGCCCAGATTTCCAGCGGGTAGTGCTCCAGCCAGCCGGCTTCGGGCCGAATCTGGCGGTGTTTGAGGCTGTGCTCGCTGACGGGCTGTCCGCGGCGGTTGAAAATTACACACTTGGTGTTGTGGGTACTTTGGTCGATGGCAAGAATATAGTCCGCCATAGAAAAATTCCTGTTGTTACGGGATTTTTTTGCTTTCGCGGGTGGCCTGGGCGGCCTGGCAAACTTTTTCCAGCGGATGGCCGAGGGATGCTTCCACCACCGCGGCCAGTACGCCTTCTACCATCGGCGCGTCGCATATCTGTACCCGGCGGCGCCTGTCCGGCGGAAGCATTTCGATAGCCATTTGGGTGCTGAGAAGGGCACTGCCCAGGTCAAAAAATACCAGCACCCCGTCGGGAGAGTACACCTCCTGAATCGCTTCGAAGATTCTCTCCGCGTTGGTGCCAATTGTATTTTCGTCTATTCCCCCCGCCGATACTATTTTGACCTGGTCGTATGCCAACTGCTCGGCCATTTCCTGCAAACCTCTGGCCTGCAAGTGGCTGTGAGAAACAAGAACTATCCCTATCATTTGTTTTAGCTCACTTGCCTTTGAGCTTCTGGTTCAGGAAGTACGACACGCTCACGGCAATGAAGGCTCCGCCGCCATAGGCCAACCCCACCAGAATTCCTCTGCCGGTTTCTCCGGCGGCGACAACAGGATAGCCGTAGGAGTAGCCAAACAGAATGCAGATGATGATGACGATGGCCCATAAGATGCGTTGCCACTGTTTGCGCACCCGGTCGAAATCGGTGTCTTTTTGTTTAGCCTGACGTTTTGCCATAGGTTTTCTCTCTGCCGGTGGGCGGTCAGCCGGGGAACGGCTGGCAGGCCGGGCAGTTTTCCACTTCGGTGATGGTTTCCATAACAGCCGGCGTCACCGCTGACGGCGGGCCGGGCACAAACCCCACCGCGCCGCACAGACAGGCATACCAGCCAATCCGAACCGCACTCCAGGGCATCCGCGGCTCCAAAAGCATCTCTTCTACGCCCATCCTCCACCGGGCATTGGTGACCAGCCGCCGACAGCCAATTTCTCGCAAGCGGCGGGTGTACAGCCCCACGTGGGCGCAGTGCCGCATCAGCAGAACCCCGACGGTAATATCTCGCGGCCAGGGAATCTGCCGGGCGTCGGCGCAGATGACCAGCAGATTGGGCGGCAAAGGGGGCTGGTGGTGCAGAAGTGCCGGCTGAATTTCGACGGCATACACCCGGCGGGCCACTGCCGCGGCCCGCCGGGCAAACCGGAGGTCGCCGGCGCCGATATCCAGCACCGTATCCTCCGGGCGAATGAAGGCCAGCGCGTCGCGGTATGTTGTTTCATCATACGGCGCCCAGAGCGCCTCCCAACTGTCCAGGCTGTTGCGGGTCACGATAGTCCTTACCTGGGCGCCCATAAGGTTCGCCCCTAAACCCTACCCCTGATTTACATCCAGGCCGTAGGCCTGGGCCAGCAGTTCTACGGGGTGGAGCATTTTTGCGCCGGTGGCGTGTCCAATCTGCCAGCGGCAGGTTTCGCTGTCGCAAATGGCAATGGGAGAACCAGAGGCGATGACCTGCTCAAACAGGGGCCGTCCCACGTCCATCCCAATCTGGTATTTTTCCTTTTTGTAGCCGTAGGTTCCGGCAATGCCACAGCAGTCGGCCTGGACGAGCTGGATTTTAACGCCCGGTATCATTTCCAGCAAATCGATGGCCGGCAGGCCCATATTGTGGGCCTTGAGCTGGCAGGGGGCGTGGTACGGAATAACCGCCTCCATGGGCTGGAAGTCGGTTTTCAGTTCGCCGGCATTGGCCAGGTCCAGCAGGAACTCGCAGATGTCGTAGGTCTGTTCGGCCACCAGCCGGGCATCTTCGGTGTCGATGTCCAGGATGTGGCGGTAGTCCGACTTGAGCGAGAGGGTACAGCTGGTCGACGTGCCGACGATTTTGTATCCCTCGCGGGCATATTTGACCAGCGAGGCGATGTTCTGGCAGGCCTTGTGCCGGGCGGCATCGAACTCGGCGTTGGAGAGCAGGGGCAGGCCACAGCAGACCTGCTCCGGAACGACCACCTCAAAGCCGTTGTGCTCCAGCACGGCCAGGGCGGCCTTGCCCACTCGCGGTTCGTAGTAGTTGGTACTGCACCCGTGGAAGTAAACCACTTTCTTTTCCGACTTCAGCCGGTGGGGAGATTTCTGGTACACGCCCCGGAACCAGCCGCGGAACGTTTCAAAGGAAAAGGGCGGGAACGGCGCGTCCCGGTGGATACCCAGCACCCATTCGGTTAAAATGCGGACGGGCCGCAGTTGGAACACGGCATTGGCAATGGGGGCAAAGGGACTGCCCAGCATGCCTTGCAGTTCGGTGCGGCCCAGCAGGCGGTTGCGCAGGGGGATGGGTTTTTTGTCGCGGTACAGCTTGTACCGCGCCTTGGCGTTCATTTCCATCACCTTGACGCCGTGCGGGCAGACCATTGTGCAGACGCCACAGCCACTGCAGTAGTCCAGGCTGTCGTCTACCGACAGCTCTTTGGGGTTGCGGAAACGCTGGGCCTGCGGCCCGACATACTTGGGGCCGGGGAACAGGTCGGTAACGTTGGCAACGGGGCAGTGGGAGGTGCAGATATTGCATTTTACGCACAGGTCGGCGGTAAATTGAACCTGCTCCCAGATAGAGCGGGTGATGTCGTCGAGGGTTGTTTCTGTGCTCATTGGGCGCTCCTTGTTAACTGCTCGGCGATGGCGTAGGCCGTGGTCACTGCCAGCCCGTCGCCGGTGCGGCCCCGGGTCCATTCGCTGTGGGCCAGCACCGCGCCGGCGGCAAACAGATTTTCGGCGACAGGCTGGCCGGCTTCGTCGACCGGGTTGAACCGGGCGTTGACCATGACGCCGTAGTTGGCAACCGGCTGTCCGGTAGAGGCAAAGAAACTGCGGGTGAACCAGCGGTGGCGGTTATCTTCGGCGTGGAGCGGCAGTCCAAAAATCGGTTCCCACACCCGGCCTGAGGCATCGGTTTGCAGACCGCCGCCGAAGATTCCGCCGGTTGCCAGGATGATGTTTTCGGCCCGGAGCGGTTTGGCCCGGCTGGCGGTTTCCAGCCGGATTTCAACCACCCGTCCGTTTTCAATGCGGCCGGCCAGGATTTTCCCGCCGATGATGAGCCGTCCGCCGGCTTTGAGGAACGCATCCCGCAGGGCCTCAAACAGCCGCCGGCCCGGAACCGACGGAGGCAGAGTGTTGATTTCGAACACCGGTTTGCCCAGCCCTTTCTGCAGGTCGGCCAGAACGCCGGCGTGCTCTGCCAGTCCCAGTACCGCGGGGAAGCCAATTTTGTCGACCCCCTTGCTGTGGGGGGCGACCGCCTGAACCAGCCGGCGGCGGAAGAGCGGGTCTTCAAAGGCGTGGGCCAGCTGGATGGGGGTAATGTTGACCCTGCCGGCGACCGGCGGCGGCGCGTCGAGCTGAAGGGCAGAGGCCTGGACACCCAGAGACTGGCTGTTCAGGTTGTCGGCAATGAGGGTGGGGTAAAAGTCGCGCAGTTCCCGGAAGCCAACGATGAGTACTTTGGCGGCCTTCTGCAGGTCGCCGCCGGCCATTGAAGCAGGGGCCAGGCAGGTGGGGTGCACCGCGCCGATGGTGGTGGGCAAATGCCAGTTGTGATGCGGGTCGCCCTGGAAATTCAGCCCATGCCGGTTGACCAGCTCCTGAAAAGCGGTCAGCCCGGCGGCCAGGGTCTCTTTGCCCAGCAGGCGGTAGGGGTGGTCCGGGTTGTCGGACAGGAAGCTGTCTAACTGGGCCAGCGGGTCTTTCACCGGTTGTTGGGAGTCTGCCGGCTGAAAGCCGAGAACATCGATACAGCCGGGGGCCAGCAGGAGTGCGCCTTCACCGAGGGCGGTGAGCAGAACTTTTTGTCCGGCTTGCGCCAGACGGCAGGCGGCAGTCAGGCCGGTCAGCCCGGCGCCGATGACGATGGTATCATAGACGCTCATAGTCAAAATCCTTATGCGGTCTCCAGTTCAAAATACCCTTCTTTTTCGCCTTCACCCAGCCTGGGGGTATCCACCCCACTCAGAGAGGCGGGCAGTTTATCCAGCCCCAGCAAACCCAGGTAGATGGCTTCGTCCAGCATGAGCTGGCGCAGGTGCTGTCCCCATAATACCGGCTGGACGCCTTTCCACCGTTCCTGGAGAAAATCTACCAGGGCCTTGTTAGACTGGGCCGCGGTCATTTTTTCGGCTGAGTGCATGATGCCGGCCACGCGGTAGGTGCAGAACCCGCCCTGGCACGGTCCCATGCCGACCCTCAGCTCGCGGCGCAGGTCGTTAATAATGGGGCGGTGGGTATGCTCCAGCCGTTCTTCAATCTGGGGGCGGGTGACCACTTCACATTCGCAGATGAGCTGGCCCTGGAGTTCTCCTTTTTCCAGCTTTGCCAGCCGCTGGCCCAGGGTGAAGTAATGGGGGCCGTCGTGGCTTTTGAGTACGGTGGTGGCTGTCTGGCAGGGGCGCTCCACGCCCAGCTTCTGGCAGACCAGGTCTACCGTGTGTTCGGCCATCATGCGGTAGGTGGTCCACTTGCCGCCGGTAATGGTGACAAAATTTTCCACGCCGTCGCGGGCGGCGTGGTCCAGCAGGGTGTACTTGCGGGTCACTTTTCGCAGGTCGGAGCCGGCGGCGGATTCCTGGTACAGGGGACGAACACCGGCCCAGGCGCGCAGAGCGCGGAATTTTTTGAAGGCGGGGACGACTTCTTCGCCCCGGTTGAGCATCCGTTCCACTTCCCAGTCTTCAATGGGGTAGTTGTCCGGGTCTGGCACTTTGACGGAGGTCGTGCCGATAACGGCCACCGTACCGACCGGGACAATAATATCACCGTCGCTGGGAGGGGCACAGCGGTTAATCACGGTGTTGACCATACGGTAGTTCATGGCCACCATTGTCCCCTTGCCGGGCAGGATGGTGACATCGCAACCGGCCATGGCCGCGATTTTGCCGCCCCAGGCGCCGGCGGCATTGACGACAATATCGGCTTCGATAATGAATTCCTCACCGGTGAGGACGTTTTTGACCTTCGCGCCCCGAACTGCACCGCTCTCTACCAGCAGGTCAACCACGGCGTGGTATTCCAGCGTTTTTGCGCCGTACTCTGCCGCCGTTTCTGAAAGGGAGCGGCAGGCTTCCCATGTTTCTACACTGCCGTCGGGAACCAGAAACACACGTTGGAGCCGGGGCGTGAGGAGGGGTTCCTGTTTGAGGGCCTGGGCCGGGGAAATTTCTTCTACCGGGATGCCGGCGTTCTGGCAGGCGCGGAAAAAGTCTTCGGTGAAGGCCGGGTCGTCATCCTCGGTAGCAACAAACATGCCGCCTGTGTCTTCCACACAGTGGGGCATGATTTTTCGCAAAATCATGTTTTCTTCAATGCATTCACGGGCCGCGTCCGGGTCCTTAACGGCATACCGTCCGCCGCTGTGGAGCAGTCCGTGAAATCGGCCCGACGTGCCGTTAGACAGCGCGCCCCGTTCTACCAGGATGGTTTTGAAGCCGCGCTGCGCGGCGTCGAACAGAACACCGCACCCGGTCACGCC
>RFJV01000439.1 GCA_003694775.1 Chloroflexota bacterium
AGTAGAGGCGGGTCTGAGACCCGCCTCTACGGAAACGCGGTTTTCTGGGGAAGGAGGATGTCCGATGCTGTACCGCATAGAAACGGATACAATGGGGGAGGTGCAGGTTCCCGCCGACCGGTATTACGGCGCGCAAACGGCGCGGTCGCTGATGAACTTCAACATCGGCCACGACCGCTTTCCGCGAGAGATGATTCGGGCGCTGGGTATCCTGAAGAAAGCCGCCGCGCTGACCAACAAGGAGCTTGGCCTCCTGCCGCCGGACAAGGCAGACCTGATTGTCCGGGCCGCGGCAGAAGTCATCGAGGGTAAGCTGGACGACCATTTCCCCCTGTCGGTGTGGCAGACCGGAAGCGGCACGCAAACCAACATGAACGCCAACGAGGTCATTGCCAACCGGGCCATTGAGCTGGCGGGCGGCGTGCTGGGCAGTAAGACCCCCATCCACCCCAACGATGATGTCAACAAGGCCCAGTCTTCCAACGACACCTTCCCCACGGCGATGCACATTGCCGCGGCGGAGCAGATTCATCACCGGCTGTTGCCGGCGGTGAAAAAACTGCGGGACACCCTGCAGGCCAAATCGGAGGCGTTTGCAGACATCATCAAAATTGGCCGCACCCACCTGATGGACGCGGTCCCGCTGACGCTGGGGCAGGAGTTTTCCGGCTATGTGCAACAGCTTGATAACGACATTCAGCGCATCGAAACTGCGCTGGACGGGCTGTTCGACCTGGCCCTGGGCGGCACTGCCGTGGGAACCGGCCTGAACACCCACCCCGACTTTGCCGAAAAAGCCGCGGCTCACATTGCCGAAATCACCGGTCTGCCCTTCCGCAGTGCACCGAACAAGTTCGAGGCCCTGGCCGCGCACGATGCGGTTGTTTTTGCCAGCGGTGCGCTGAAAACCCTGGCCGCCAGTCTGATGAAGATTGCCAACGATGTGCGCTGGCTGGCTTCCGGCCCCCGATGCGGTATCGGCGAGCTGACCATCCCGGCCAACGAGCCGGGCAGTTCTATTATGCCGGGCAAGGTCAACCCCACCCAGGCCGAGGCGCTGACGATGGTCTGCGCTCAGGTGATGGGCAACGATGTGGCGATTAACATCGGGGGGATGTCGGGTAACTTTGAGCTGAATGTCTTCAAGCCGCTGATGATTTTTAACCTGCTCAACTCTATCCGCCTGCTGTCCGATGCCTGCGAATCGTTCAACGATAAGTGCGCGGCCGGCATTGAGCCGAACCGGGAGGTCATTCAGGACTACCTGGAGCGGTCCCTGATGCTGGTGACCGCGCTCAATCCGGTCATCGGCTACGACAATGCGGCCAGGGTCGCCAAAAAAGCCTTTGCCGAAAACAAAACCCTGCGCCAGGCCGCCATCGAACTGGGCCTGCTGACCGGCGAACAGTTCGACGAGGTGGTTCGCCCGGAAAAGATGATTGGGCCGCGGGCGTAGGTCAAGCTACCTTTCTGCTTCCTGCTCTCTATCCCCCACCTCCGCACCCCTGCCGTTTTCTGCGGCCCTCCACTTTCTGCTGTAATACGTTTATTAGCCATCTAAAAGGGGGTCTGTCCAATGTCGCCAGAACAGTTAAAGCTGAATGTCCGCAGAATTATCGAGGAAGCCTGGAACCAGGGCAAGTTTGAGGTGATGGATGAACTCTACGCCTCAAACTATGTCCGGCACAAACCGCCGTTCCCGGACATCGTGGGCAAGGCAGAGGCCAAGAAGTTCGTGTCCGACAGCCGGGCCTCTTACCCTGACCAGCACGTGACCATCCACGAGCAGATTGCTGAAGGGAACAAGGTGGTCACCCGCTGGACCTTCAAAGGCACGCAAACCGGCGTCTCCCCCACCACCGGCCTGCCGCCGACCGGCAAGTTCATTACCTTTTCCGGTTGTAACGTGACCCATTGGGAAAACGGCCAGATTGTGGAGGAATGGGAATATTCCGACTGGCTGGTCCTGCTCCAGCAGTTCGGCGTGGTGCCGGAACTGGAGATGTCCCGCTAGCTACACGAAGGTCGTCCACACCTGCAGGGCCGCCACCAATCGCCGCTTGTATTCGCGACGAGGAATCTCCACCGCGCCGAAGCGGC
>RFJV01000062.1 GCA_003694775.1 Chloroflexota bacterium
CTATCTTCCATGCTGTCCCTCAACAGTATAGCCAGATTTTATGATAAAACCGCGAGAGATTAGTTAGAAATCGGTTAGATGGAGCGGGAGGGTTAAGAAGACTGGCTCTGGGCGACCTGCCGCCGGCTGAACAGATTCCGCCGGCTGGCGGCGGACGCCAGGCGCACCAGCGCCCAGCCGGCAAAGATAACCAGCACCGCATCCACCGGCAGGCGGTAGCGAATCAAGGCCCAGGTGAGCAGGTGCACCGTGGTGTAAACCAGGGCAAACAGGTACAGCAGAAACAGTTCGTTTTTTAATGACCGGCGCAGATTGGCCCATACACCGTACGCCATAAAGGGGAGCAGTACCCCAAAGGAGAACACCCGCGAGATGTTGCTCAGCAGGCTGGACTGGCTGGAGGGCCAGAACTCAAAATAATCCAGCGCCCGGCTCAGCGAAAGAACCACGTAGCGCAGGGGGTCGGCCTGGACAAAGCCAATGCCCCGCTCCAGCAGAGCGCGGTCCAGCACGGCCTCGTTTAGCCCCCACAGGTGGCGCGGAATCAGCTCCATATACATGCCGGAGTCCGGCAGAATGGCGATGAAATTGTAGCCGTGGATGGGGTGGTTGCCCCAGAAAAAGGCGTAACCGGCGTTGGTGTTCAGCAGAACGAAGGTGCCGAATACCAGATAGTTGCGCACCGTCCACGGCAGGATGGAGGCCACCAGCACAACCCCGGCGACCAGCTCCACCGCCAGCATCCGCCCGACGGCCCGGTTCTGGAAGGCATAGCTTCGCCACAACAGCCAGGCAAAGAGAACCGGGATAAACAGCAAAAAAACCTGCCGCAGGAGGACGGTCACGGCCAGGGCCAGCCCCAACTGAAGCCCCCAGCCAGTCCACCGGCCCGGCGGCCCGCCCTTCCGGGCCAGCCGCATCGAAATATCCAGCGTCCACAGAATGGCGATGATGTAGAATGTCTCGGTCATCAGGGCCGCGGCGTAGTACACAAAGTAAATATACACCCCGCTCAGCCCTGCCGCGGCCAGGGCCACCGTCTGACCAAACGGCCGGTGGGCCAGCCGGTAGGTCAGCCAGGGCATCAAAATACCGGCCAGCACAGCCTGAATCAGCCGGGCAACCAGCGGATGGTGTCCCACCACGGCATAGACCGCGGACAGGTACAGGGTATACAAAAATGACCAGTGGGCCGTTGGTTCATCCGGAAAGGTCGCCGGCCACCACAGCTCGCCAAAAGAAAAGCCGTAGCCGTCCAGCACCCGCAAAGACAGCGTGTCGTACGAAACCTGGTCCTGAATACCGGGCAGGTCGGTGATGGTATCGCCCATATACAGGGCCGCGGCGACCCGCAGAACTACCGCCACCAGAATGATGACCGCCAGCCAGCGCCGCGGGGTCCAACTGCGTAGGTTATCCAGCAACTGCCACCTCCTGCAACAGCCGGTCGACAATCCGCCGGGCGGCGTGACCGTCGCCGTAGGGGTTGACCGCCTGGGCCATAGCCCGGTAGGCCGCCGGGTTGGTCAGCAGGCGGAAGGTTTCTGCCACGATGGTCTCGGTATCGGTGCCGACCAGCCGCACCGTGCCCGCTTCTACCCCCTCCTGCCGCTCGGTAACGCGGCGCAGAACCAGCACCGGCACACCCAGACCGGGCGCTTCTTCCTGGATGCCGCCGGAATCGGTCAAAATGAGGGTGCTTCGCTTCATCAACTGCACCAGCGACAGGTAATCCAGCGGTGGAAGGAGAGAAATGTTGGGCACATCCCCCAGCAGACGGTAGACCGGCTCCTGCACGTTGGGATTCAAGTGGACAGGATAAATCAGGTGCAGGTCGTCCCGGCCTCGCTCGGCAATTTCCCGCAGGGCGGCGCAGATGTTTTCCAGGGGGCGGCCAAAATTCTCCCGGCGGTGGGCGGTCACCATAATCAGCCGCCGCGGCGGGGCCGAGCCGTTGCTCCACCGGTACAGCGGGTGGTCCTCCCCCGGCGACCAGGGACGCCCGGCAATTTCCAGCAGGGCGTCGATGACCGTGTTGCCGGTGATGGTGATGGAGGCGTCGGGGATACCGGCCCGGCGCAGGTTGTCGCGGGCCAGGGGCGTCGGGGCAAAGTGCAGGTCGCTGATGGCATCGGTGACGACCCGGTTCATCTCTTCGGGAAAAGGGTTGAGCATATCGCCGGTGCGCAGGCCGGCTTCCACGTGTCCCACCCGGATTTTCAGGTGACGGGCCGCCAGCGCGGAGGCCATCACCGTGGTGGTGTCGCCCTGTACCAGCACCCAGTCCGGCTGGAGGTGGCGCAGAAGGGAGTCAAGCTCCACCATCACGCGGGCGGCCAGACCGGTCAGGGTTTGGCCGGGGCGCATCAGGTTCAGGTCGTAATCGGGGGTCAGGTGGAAAAGGTCCAGCACCTGGTCCAGCATTTCCCGGTGCTGGGCCGTTACGCAGACGTAGCTGTCGATTTCGGGGCGGTTCTGCAGTTCCCGGACAACCGGAGCCATTTTGATGGCTTCGGGCCGGGTGCCAAAAATAGAAAGGACTTTGAGCGTCATTTAACTTTCTCCGTGAGCGGTACGTATCCAGGGGACCTGCCGGCGGCCAAACCGGGCGGTTGCCGCCAGCCACGTTCGCCAGACGATAAAAAACGGGCCGGACAGAATGGCCAGGTAGGCCCGAAGGGGCGCGGCTTCCAGGGCCAGTCCGAACAGGGGGTAAACAAACAGACCGGCCACCAGCCCCAGCCAGCCGGCCAGCAGGCCGCGCGGAAACAGCGGTCCGGCCAGCCAGTTCAGGGCGACCTGCCCTGCCAGGGCCAGCCCGCCGGCCATCGTCAGGGTGGAGTAGGCGGGCAGGTAGGCCTGGAGCGCGCCATCGGCGAGGGCGGGGTCGCGGCGGCGCAGGGCCTCTGCCAGCAGGCGGCGAGCAAACTGGCGGCTGGCATCGTGGGTGCCGCGCAGCCAGCGCGCCCGCTGGGCGCGGGCCTGCGCCCAGGTGCGCGGGGCTTCGCCATAGCCGATGGCCGCGGGTTCGTATTCAATTTTGATACCTTCCAGCAACAGCTTCTGCCGGAGCTGGTAATCTTCGGTCAGACCTTCGCCCCAGCCGACCCGGCGCAGGACATCGGCCCGGAAGCAGATTGAGTCGCCCATATTTTTGGCCGACCAGCCCAGATTGGTGCGCCCCAGGTTCTGGAAGCGGTTGTCTACCAGGAACATAGCCCAGGTCAGAGCCGGGAACCAGCCGCTATCGGGGTTGCTGATGACATGCTGGCCCTGAACCACCTGCGCGCCGGCCTGCAGACGGGCATCCATCACCCGCAGAAAATCCGGCTCGACCCGCGTATCCGCGTCGAACACCACCACCGCGTCGATGCGGGGGTCGGACAGAATCTGCCGGAACAGCCACGACAGGGCCGCGCCCTTGCCGGTGCGGGGGCCGCTGTTCCGCTCGTGGACCACTGCACCGGCCTGACGGGCCGCGGCGGCAGTACTGTCGGTGCAGTGGTCTGCCACCACGTGGACGGTATACAGCTCCGGCGGGTAGTTCAGGGCGGCCAGCCGGCGGACGGTACGGGCAATGACCGCGGCCTCATCGTGGGCGGGAATGGCGATGGCAAACCGGGTGGCGGGCGCGGGGCCGGCGGTCTGCCGCCGCTGTGGGCCGCGCACCGAGGCCAGGGCCATCAGGGCCAGGTAGCCCGCCGGCAAGGCACTGACCAGCAGGGCGATGAATGAGACAAGTTTCAGCAAGGCAATGGTTCCTTTCTGGAGATTGGAGATTGGGCGATTGCTCAGTCCTCCTCTCCAGGATTGACAGATGTTCAGCCGGCATACCGGGGCGGCGGGTCGCCGGTACGGGCGGCATCCAGGGTCAGCAGGGCGTCGATAAAGAATTTGGCGGCCCAGTTGGGATACTTGAACCGTTCGTAGCGGCCAAAAATCGGGTAGGAGCCGGCGATGGCCCCGCGGACGTTCGGGTCGCTGGTGTGCAGGCGCTGGGTTCCGGCCACAAAGGCGATGGCCTTTTCCGCGGCCCGGTAGTACGGCTGGTGGCCGGTCTGCCGGTAGAGGCAAAGCCATAACCGGGCGGTCTGGCAGTTGCCGGTCAAACAGCTTGAGCGGCTGGTTGCCCGCCAGCCAGCGGCATAGGTACTGTGCAGACTGCCATCGGCGCGCTGGCGCGCCAGCAAAGCATCGGCGGTTTTGCGGGCGGCCCGGATAAAGCGCGGCTCGTCCAACAGCAGGCCGCTTTCCCAAAGCCCCTCGGCGGTGTAGGCCAGGGTGTGGGTAAAGGGGTCTTCCTGGGGGGTAAAGGCGCAGTGACGGAACCAGCCGTCGCCGGTCTGCTGGGACAAGGCCCACTCCAGATTGCGGCGGGCGGCCTGGAGGTGCCGCGGGTCGCCGGTGTGGCGATGCAGGACCAGCAAGGCCCAGGCCACACGGGTGTCGATAACCTTGGGGGTGTCCAGGTGCTGGAAGCGAAGCCAGGCCCCGGAGCCATCCTGCACTTCGGCCAGCCAACTGCCCACCTGGGCGGCGGTATCCAGATAGCGGGCCTCGCCGGAGGACTCGTACGCGGCCAGCCAGCCAAAGAGCACCTGCCCCGTGTCGAAGACCACAGGCCGGGCGTCCGGTCCGCCTTCCCAGTGGACAATGCCGCGGTCGCGCTCATAGCGGGCCAGCAGGTAATCGGCAATGGACAGGGCCAGTTCAGACAGGTCGGGCCGGTTGAAGCAAGCCGCGGCGTTGAGCAGGGTGGGGATGGTGTAGCCGGTGGTCTCCGGGTAAGAGGGCGCCCAGCGGTTGCGGAGCAGGTCGTACCCTTTGGAGATGCCGCCGTCGCCGGAGGCAGTATAGGCGCGGCGAACCCAGCCGAGCGCGGCTTTGGCGTGGGTCACAAGCGACAGGTCGGCAGGGGCCAGAATGTCGGGCCGGCGGAGACCGGTCAGGATGCCGTGGACGGCAGGTGTGTCTATCATAACGGACTGTATCCTCGCGATTGACGATTGGCGATTTACGATTGACGATTGATGATTGACGATTGTCCGGCCAGCACCTTGACCAGCCGTCCGTAGTGACCGGCCAGGGTCAGGTGCTCTTGCCGGCGGGCCGGCGGTTCCAGCCAGGCCAGCGGGGTCAGCGCCAGCCGGGCCAGGGCAGTGACCAGCAGAATCAGGCGGTAAATCTGGGCCGACGCCCAGCCGTGGTTCTTGCGGAAGTAGAGCAGTTTGCCCCGGTAAAGATGCAGAAACATCTCCGCGGCCACCTGACGGGTGCTCTGCCCGCCGAAATGGACCACCTGGGCCTGCGGAACCCACACCAGCGACCAGCCGGCCTGCCGGAGACGGTAGCACAGGTCTACCTCCTCGGAGTAGATGAAGTAGTCCTCGCTGAGCAGACCGACCTGCTGAAAAGCCTCCCGCCGAACCAGCAGGCAGGCGCCCAGCAGTACATCAACTTCTCGCGGCACGTTCTGCGGCCAGTCGTCCATCCGGTAGACACCATAGGGGCGGACGCGGTCCAGGTGCAGGAGACGCCACAGCTCCCGCGCCAGGGTAGGCGCAGGATAGCAGGAAGTCTGGAGGGAGCCGTCGGGGTTGAGCAGGCGCGGGCCGCATCCACCGGCCTCCGGATGCGCGTCCATAAAATGGAGCAGGGTGCTCAGCGCGCCGGGTTTGACCTCGGTATCGGGGTTGAGCAGGAGAACGTACCGTCCCTGGCTCTGCCGGATGGCCTGGTTGTTAGCCGCGGCAAACCCCACGTTCTGCCGGTTAACCAGCAAGGTGACCTGCGGAAACTCGGCGCGAACCATTTCGGGGGAGCCGTCGGTGGAGGCGTTGTCGACCACCAGCACTTCCATTTCCGCCGGGGGCAGGTCGGCATAAACGGAGGCCAGACAGCGGCGCAGGAGGTCAACCGTGTTCCAGCTGACAATGATAATGGAAAGGTTCATTCTGCCGGCTCCGGCGGGTGGTCGAGGTAGATTTTCTCAATGGCGACCAGCCCACCCAGGAACAGCCAGCCCAGCACGCTGGAGCGGAAGCCGGTAAAGCCGATGTTGTACACAAACGGCAGAACCCAGTCGCCGAGGGCGGCCGCGGCCATTGTGCCGGCAATCATTCCAACCGAGCCGATAACATAGGCGCGGGCAAAGCCGCGCGGCACACGGGAGCGGAGCTTCCAGCCCAGCCAGGCAAATTCTCCGGCAAACCAGAGAAAACAGCCCAATCCCAGCAGGCCGTACTGGGCCACAATATCCACGAAGTTGTTGTGCGAAACGAACTTGACATTGTAGCCGCGGATGCCAAACCGTTCCGAGTAGCCGTAGTAGTTAGACGGCCCCAGGCCGAAGATAGGGCTGATTTTGGTGATGTCCCACACAATTTTCCAGGCATCCAGGCGGGTGGAGAGGCTGTAAGAGTTATCGCCAATCATCACTTTGCTGATGACGCTTTGCAGTTTTACCAGAATGCCCGCCGCGCCCACCAGGGTGGCGGCCATACCGAACCGGGGTGCGCCGGCCCACAGAATGGCCACAATGGCAACCAGCGGCGGAAGCCAGCCGGAAACCCAGCCGCGCTCTTCAATGAGGGTGTAGTAGAGGGTCATCATTACCAGGCCGACCAGCGCCCCGCGGACCAGCAGGTTCAGGCGGCGGTTGAAGACGGCCTGGCTGAAGGCCAGGGCGACTATCAGCATATAGGTTAAACTGCCATCGGTGCCGGGCTGGAAAAAGCCGTACGTCATCTCGCCGTTTACACCCGGCTGTCTGACCGCGTCGTACAGCCGCCAGCCGAAGGAAGGATAGAGGCGGCCCAGGATGAAGACCGTCCCCAGGGCCAGAAACACCCAGGTCATCGCCTCCAGCCAGCGAATATCCCTGATTTGCTGGGCGACCAGCACAAACGCGCCCACCGACAGGGGTACGATTATCAGCCCACCCAACTGTGCCCGCACCGGCGCGCCGGGGAAGAAGTACCACGGAAGCTGACCAAAGGCGAAAGAAAACAGGTCAACCAGGATAAAAGCCAGCAGGGGCAGTACCGGCCTGGACCAGACCAGCCGGAGTTCCCGCTTCAACAGCATTTTGGCGCCCCACAGCCCCAGCAAAAGCATCAACAGCAGAAAAGCGGCGTGCAGGGTGGAGTATTCGGAGCCGGTGCCAACGGCCAGCGCGACCACCAGGCTGGCGGGAACCATCGCCACCAGCCCCAGCGAAGGCCAGTTCCAGAAGGCCACCAGCAGACCCGTGCCGATAATCAGGCCGATGATTGCCGCCGGTACCAAAACGGTATTGTCCAGCACCAGCATATTGGCAACGGGCAGAATCGCACTCAGGGCCAGCACCGCCAGCACAACCAGCGGTGTCAGCCAGAGGTGGATATTTTGGGTAAGCCGGCGATAAGTCATTGATTGATGCCCAATCCTCTGGAATAGAAAACGGCGCAGGCGTTATCCTGCGCCTTTAAGTTATCATAAAACAGTAGGAACTCAATTGGGGATTAATTAGAAAAAAGTTAAAAAGGTTGGGGTTAATACAGTTCCAGCATCAACCGGGCATACCCCTGCTCGCGGTCCATTTGGGGCTGAGTTTCCAGGGCGTACAGGGCGTGGAGGGCAAACATTGTACCCCAGGTAAACATCACCGGGTGACCGGGCCAGAAATAAAACCCGCCGACCGCATTTCGGTCCGGCGACCGGGTGCACTGCATCGACTGCACAAACTCCGCGGCGCGGCGGGCGGCCTGCAGGTAGCGCTCGTCTCCCTCCAGGTAAAACAGGATGAGCCAGATACGTATGGCCTGGGAGGTGGCATCGATGACCCGTTTGGGGCGGACTTTTTCGACGATGCGCCGGCCCATCCGGTGCCACGGTTTCTTGTATTCGATGCTGATGGAGCCGTCCCGGTTCTGACCGCTGACCAGCCAGTCCGCGCCGCGGCGGGCGGCCTGCAGGTAGCGCTCGTCTCCCAGGGCAAAATGGGCATACAGCAGACCTTCCAGGGCATAGCAGTGGGGATGGCTGACCACCTGGGGGACGGACGCGTTGGCCCGGATGGCGCCATCTTCATCCTGGAGGCCCAGCGCCCAATCGCACACGCGGCGGGCCGCGGCGGCGTAGCGGGGGTCATCCGCGGC
>RFJV01000440.1 GCA_003694775.1 Chloroflexota bacterium
ACCCCACCGCCGCTAATGCCGACCAGCCAACCGGGGTGGTCATCAGCGGCAATCTGGTCAGCGGCTACCGGGTCAGCGAAACGGTGGGGGCAACGGGCGAGGGGTTTGGCCTGGTGATTGAAGGCCGCGGCCACCGGGTGGTCGGCAATACGATTTTTGACAGCGACATCGGTCTCCAGCTTCAGGCCGGGAATCCCTCCCTGAACCAGCAGGATACCCCCTACTTTGACCGGGGCGACGCCTCCGCCACCGACGCGGTGGTCTCCGGCAACGCGGTGTACAGCAACACCATCGGCCTGCGTGCCCTGGGGCCGGTCACCGGAACGATTACGGCCAACACCGTCTACACCAATACCGCGGTGGGCCTGCAGGTGCTGGACGAGGCCGCGACCGGTCTGGTGGCCGCGAGAGATAATCAGTTCTGCGATAACGGCCTGTACGGCATGGAAAACCGGGGCGCCAGCAGTGTGGACGCCACCGACAACTGGTGGGGCGCGGTGGACGGGCCCGGACCCGACGGCGCCGGCAACAGTGTCAGCGCCGGGGTGAGCTTTGTCCCCTTCCAGACCGTATCCCCGGCGGACGGACCGTGCGCCCTCGCCAGTCCCGCGCCGCCGGCCGGCGGCATCTACCTGCCCATCATCTTCCGGTCGGGTTGAGCGGGCAGAAGCCCCGCCTTGGGCTTATATCCAGTCTGGCAAGCAGTAAGGGCACGGCATGCCGTGCCCTTCGTGTTTTCGTATAGAACCTTGACACGCCCTGCCAAACAGATTATAATGATTTATGTTAAGCGTTCTAAACTTCGGAAAGGAGTCTCCATGGCTGACAAGCAGATGCCTTTATTTCCGCAGCGCGGCGCGAAAGGTCAGTACGGGCCGCCGGTTGCCCAAACCCAGGCCCTCACCGCCGACTCCTCCCTGGCCCACGCGGCCAGCGCCTACTACGACCATATGCTGAGGCAAGGGTTCTCCGAGCATACCATCAAGGCGTTTGCCGGGGACCTGCGCTTACTGCAGAAATACATCGGGCCGAGCACCCCGGTCAAGAAAATTGGCACCAAAAACCTGAACGACTTCCTGACCTGGCTCCTGCACTACCGCGGCGTTCCGTGCAGTCCCAAATCGTACGCCCGGCGGGTGACCACCCTGAAGAGCTTTTTTGGCTGGCTGTCCAGCATCAAAATCATCCCCACCGACCCGGCCGCGGCGCTGGTGCATGCCCGGGCCAGGGCCCCTCTGCCCCAGTACCTGACCGATGACCAGGTAGAAAAACTGCTCAACGCGGCCGAAGAAAAGCTCCAGCCTCCAAAGCCAGACCCCCGGCCCTACCTGCTGGTGCACCTGCTCCTGCAAACCGGCATCAAAAAGGCAGAGTGTATGAACATTGCCCTGACCGATATCGACCGCTCCACTGCCGAACCCACGGTGCTGATTCGGTACAGCAATCCCCGGATGCAGCACAAGGAGCGCAAGCTGGCCTTTGCCCGCGAGCTGTTGCCGGTGCTGGACCAGTATCTGGAAAAGTACCAGCCAAAGGAACGGCTGTTTGAATGTACCCCGCGCAACCTGGAGTATGTTTTAGCCGACCTGTCGGAGCAGGCCGACCTGCCGGTGCAGGTCTCATTTGAAATGCTTCGCTGGACGTCCGCGGTGCGGGATTACCGGGACGGGATGGACGAAGACCATCTCCGCCAGAAGATGGGACTATCTAAGATTACCTGGCGCGAAACGGTCGCCAAGCTGGAGAAACTGGCAAAGCCGGGACTGTAGGAGGTTATCCAGACGGTCGATGACGGTCATTATGCTGATTTTTGTGACCGCGCTGTTCTTTGGCAGTGTGGGCACACCACTGGCCCGCAAGCTGGCCCTGAGAGCCGGCTTCATTGCCCTCCCCAAGTCCGACCGGGCACATACCGAGCCGACGGCCTTGATGGGAGGGCTGGCTATTTATGCCGCCGCCATTGGGGCGCTGGGAGTCATCAGCGTTTTCCTGCTGGTGACCGGCGGGAACCCGTTCCGCCTGCAGGAAGTGACGGCTATCCTCATCGGTGCATCGGCAATGGCGGCCATTGGACTGTGGGATGACCGCTTTCCCCTGCCGCCCGGCCTGAAGCTGGGGGCGCAGGTTCTGCCCACGGTGTTGGTCTTCGTGGCAGGGGTGCGGGTTCAGCTTCCCCTGCTGGACATTGGCCACTGGAATCTGGTGCTGAACTTTCTGGTCACTCTGTGCTGGATTCTGTACGTGACCAACGCGGTCAACTACCTGGACAACGCGGACGGCGTTGCCATTATGATGACCGCCTCGGCCAGCGCGTATTTTATGATAATCGCCATTCTCAACGGCCAGCGGTTGGTGTCGGTACTGGCCGCGGCCCTGCTGGGGGCCAGCCTGGGCTTTGCCCGCTACAACCTGCCTCTGCCCCGCAGTACCATCTTTATGGGCGATTCGGGTTCGCTGTTTTTGGGGTTTTTGTTAGCCGTGCTGGGGATAAAAATCCGGATACCGGGCAACGATATTCAGGTCACGTGGATGGTGCCGGTGATTATTCTCGGCCTGCCGATTTTTGATACGGCCCTGGTGTTTATTTCCCGGACCCGGCGGGGGGTGTCGTTCTTTCGCGGCGGGGTGGACCACACCACCCACCGCCTGGCCCGGCTGGGCATGGACAGGCTGTCGGTTGCCCTGACGGTCAGCCTGATTACCGGGGCATTGGGGCTGGTGGCCCTGTTTATTACCCAGGCCACCCTGGCGGAAGCCTACGTGGTGGCCGGAACGCTGGCCCTGCTGGCCCTCTATGTCCTATGGCGGCTGGAGTTCAAAGCCTCACCGGAACTGCGGGTCGGCTCACCAAAAGGGTGAGTGTTTCAGAATCTCCAATCTCCAATCTCCAATCTCCATCCCTAATCCCCGGTGTGAAGCGGCAG
Organism: Chloroflexota bacterium; assembly: GCA_003694775.1. GTDB lineage: Bacteria > Chloroflexota > Anaerolineae > 4572-78 > J111 > J111. Next base: position 2,925 of record RFJV01000440.1, read on the forward strand.
TTCAATGGAAAACACACTGCCCTGCCCCGGCTGGCTCTCTACCCAGACCTGCCCCCGGTGGTGCTCCACAATGGTTTTGACAATAGCCAGCCCCAATCCACTGCCGGGAATGTCGTCCATCTCCTGACGGGCCCGGAAGAACTTTTCAAACACGCGCGGCAGGTCTCTGGCGGCAATTCCCGGCCCGTTATCCTGCACCGACACCACCACCCGACCGCCGTTCTGTCGCATCACTACACGAACTTCCCCGCCGGTTGGGGTGTACTTGATGGCGTTGTCCAGCAGGTTGCCCACGGCCCGCCCCAGCAAAACGGCGTTTCCCTCTATCAGCATGTCGCCGGCCTCCGGCATGTCAACCTGAATCTGGATGTTCTTGGCTTTTGCCGCGGTCTCCATCTGGCTGACACTCTTCCGCACCACATCCCGGATGGCAACCGGCTCACCGGCCAGCTCCTCCAACTGCTCCAGCCGGCTCAGCTCCAGCATGTCCTCAATGAGGACCTTCATCTGGTCGGCGGCGCGGGCAATGCCGACCAGGTCCTCCTCCTGCCGGTCGGTCAGGGGGCCGTCCATCCGCAGAAGCTCCATGTACCCCTTGACCGTTGCCAGCGGTGTCCGCAGGTCGTGAGTAAAGGCCTGGATGAAGTTCCGCTTCATCCGGTCCAATTCTTTGAAGGCGCTGATGTCGCGCAGAACCATCACCCGGCCCATTCCGGGCACGGTGGTCACCGTGGCCCACAGGGTGCGGTTATCGGGCAGGGGGACTTCGCCGGTGGTGGGGCCGTCTGGCGACAGCAGTTTCAGCAGGGCGGTATTGTCCGTCAGGGCGGAGATTTCGACCCCTTCCCACGGCTTGCCGCGAGTTTTCAGAAGCTCTTCCGCGGCCGGGTTGAGCAGGGCCACCCGGTTGTCGGGAGTGGTCATCAGGACGGCATCCTGGGTGTTGTTGATGATGGCCGACAGCTTGACCCGCTCCTGCTCGGTTTCCTTGAACAGGCGGGCATTCTCCAGGGCAATGGCCGCTTGCCCGGCAATGGCATTCAGGAGCAGGAGGTCTTTTTCCTGGAACTGGTTCGGCTCATCGTGGACCACCGTCAGCACGCCGATAACCCGTTCGCGGCGGCGAAGCGGCGTGGCAATGGCCGACCGCACATCGTAGGGCTGGTTGTCGTACACCACCCAGCGGCTGTCCTGGTAGGTATCGTAGATAATGCCGCTCTGACCGTGCTTCAGCACCCAGCCGGCAAATCCCTCGGTCAGCACCGTGCCGACAATCCGGCTGGCCCGGTCGTCGCTCAGGTTTTCCTGCTGGAGAATAAAGGCCGACACCCGGTTGTGCTGGTCGAACAGCATGACACTGCCGGTGGTGGCATTGAGGTGCGAGACCGTCAGGTTCAGCACCCGCCGGAGCATCTTGTCGGGGTCGAGGTCTTTGTTGAGTTCATCGCTGATACGGTTGAGAAGGTTGAGCTGATTCTGCATCGTTATCCCGCCCAGAGGTTATTTTCTGGTTTCGTATCTATTCAGCCGATGAACGTGGAGGATGAATTCTCACACAAAGACACAGAGAATTTTTAAAAAATCTTTGTGCCTTTGTATCTTTGTGTCTTTGTGTGAGAAATTTTCGGTCCTTATTCCTTATGCTGAACAGTTACCTGGCTTCATTATATCATAAACTGCGGCAGACGGTAAACGGCAGACGCGTCAGGATGAGCGGGCGTCAATCCGGGCGGCAATCTGCCGGATGGTCTGCCATTCCTGGGGGGTGTTCATATTCATCAAGGCGTAAAAATGGGGGTCAAAACGGGCCACTTCTTCCCGGCTGACATAGCGGACGGATACATCCTCAAAAAATCCGACCACCCGCAGGCGGTTGGCGGCCAGCCGGCGCTCGATAGCCGGCAGGCAGTTTTTGCTGTAAACGGCGTGCAGGGTTTCCGGCTGGGGGGGATTGACCAGCGGGACGACCACGTCGGCGGTGGGGGCAAGCTGAATGAGGTAGGCCAGCAAATCCCGGTTCAGAAAAGGCATGTCGCAGGCCACCACCAGGACATGCGGATGCCGGGCAGTGTGGATGGCGCTGTAAATGCCTCCCAGCGCGGCCTTGCCCGGAAAAACATCGGGCACAACGGGCAGGCCGAACTCCCGGTATTTTTCCGGCGCGTTGGCACTGATGAACAGGTCGTCCGACAGGCCCTGCACCTGCGCCAGCACCCGGTCGATAACCCGGCGACCGCCCACGTCCAGGAAGGCCTTGTCCTGGCCCATCCGCTTGCTCTGTCCCCCGGCCAGAATGGCAATGCTGACCACTGCTATCCTCCCACAGTCAAAAATGAAAAGCCCGCGCCGGACAGCGACGCGGGCCAGGTTGGCACTGGCGGAACTTATTCTCCGACGCTCTGGTAGAGGTATTCCACGGCCTCTTTCACGGTCCGGATTTTCTGGGCGTCCTCATCGGAAATTTCGCCGCCGAACTCTTCCTCAAAGGCCATAATCAGTTCTACCAGGTCCAGCGAGTCGGCTTCCAGGTCGTCCCGGAAGTTGGCTTCCATGGTGACTTCGCTTTCATCCACGCCGAGCTGTTCCACGGTAATTTCTTTCACTTTTTCAAAGATTTCTTCTTTGGTCATTGGATACAATCTCCTTCAATGTATTTTGGTTAAATATAATGGGATTAGCCAGGATGCGCAAAAAACAGCAAACCATTTTACCAACCCCTGCCCGATGTGTCAACTAATCCGGCGGATGAAGTAAACAGCAAACACCTTTTTGACTTCAGGGCATGGGGCTGGTAAACTGCTCTGCAGAATACCCCAACCAATTACTATTAACACCTACACCTGAGAAAGGTTTCACCCAAATCACACCAATATGCATGCAAACAGAAAATCGGACCATATTCGCATAAACCTGGAAGAGGATGTCGATTTTAAACACCTGAGCACCGGACTGGAAAAGTACCAGTTTGTTCACCAGGCTGTACCGGAGATTTCTCTCCATACGGTGGATACAGCCGTGTCCCTCTTTGGCAAGACCCTCAAAGCGCCGCTTTTGATTTCCTCTATGACCGGGGGAACCGACCGGGCCGGAAAAATCAACCTGGTGCTGGCCGAAGCCGCAGAAATTACGGGCATCGCTATGGGGCTGGGGTCCCAGCGGGCGGCCATTGAAAACCCCGACCTGGCCAGGACGTTCCAGGTTCGCCGGACCGCGCCGACGGCCCTCCTGCTGGCAAACCTGGGCGCGGTCCAGCTCAATTACGGCTACACGGTAGACCACTGCCGGCGGGCGGTCGACATGATAGAGGCCGACGCCCTGATTCTCCATTTCAATGCCATCCAGGAGGCGGTTCAGCCGGAAGGGGATGTGAATTTCAGCAACCTGCTTCGCAAGGTAGAGCAGGTATGCCGCAAACTGCCGGTTCCGGTGATTGCCAAGGAAGTCGGTTGGGGTATTGCCGAAGACACGGCCCGCCGGCTGATTGAGGCTGGCGTGTCGGCCATCGACGTGGCCGGCGCGGGCGGCACAAGCTGGAGCCAGGTTGAAATGCACCGGGCCGCAACAGAAATCCAGCGCCGGGTGGCCGCCACTTTTGTGGATTGGGGTATTCCCACGGCAGAATCAATCCAGGCCGTGCGCCGGGCGGATGCGGAGATTCCCATTATTGCCAGCGGTGGCCTGCGTAGCGGCCTGGATATTGCCAAGTGCATCGCCCTGGGAGCCACCATCGGGGGGATGGCCGGGCCGTTTCTCAAGGCGGCGGTGCAGTCACTGGAGGCCGTACTGGACGAGATAGAGATAACCACGCGGGAGCTGAAAATCTCGATGTTCGGTGTGGGAGCGGCCTCTCTGTCCGACCTCCAGCATACCGACCGCCTGGTGCGGCGGGCGTAGCCCTGCCGGAGAAGGCTACCGCAGGACGGTCAGGGGGAAATTGGCCGACAGCTCCTTCACCTGCCCGTCCGGCAGGTACACCGATGTACCGATGTTCCCCTCGTCATCCATCGTGCCAAAGACCAGCCGCTCGTCGTCCAGCCAGTCCCA